>NZ_FR896471.1:9302-13763 GCF_000435155.1 Dialister sp. CAG:357
GAGCAGCGGCCCAGTGAATCATCGGCTGCATCTTGGCAACGAGATCCGGATCCTTCACCAGCACATAACGGAGCACCTGCCCGTTCATCGCGCTGTTCGCGATGCGGACATTGTCCATCAATTCATCCAATACTTCCGGAGCAATCTTTTCCTGCGTGAAACGTCGGTACGTACGGCATCCGGTACAAAGCGTCTTGAAATCCATAAGAAATCCTCCTTATTTGACGTGAGCGATGACTTCCACTTCACAAAGCACCCCGGCAGGGAGAGCCAGGACAGACACACAGCTTCTGGCGGGCTTGCTGATGAAATGCTTCCCGTAAATTTCATTGAAAGCTGCGAAATTTTCCATATCCGTCAGGAAACAAGTCGTCTTCACGACGGCTTCCATATCTGCGCCGGCCTTCTTCAGCACAGCCTCGATATTTGCGCAAACCTGCTCAGCCTGAGCCTCCAGCCCCTCAGCAAGCTTTCCCGTTTCCGGATTGATTCCGATCTGACCGGATAAAAATACAAGATTTCCGACCTTCTTAGCCTGAGAATACGGTCCCAGCGCAGCCGGAGCATGCTTCGTTTCAATAGTCTTCATGAAAATCCCTCCAATGGAAAAATATAAAGATTCTGACCTAAATATAAACCTTAAATAGATATAAAAGCAAGAAGTACCCAAAGGGGAACCACTGTAGGGAGCTGAGATACAATCATTCGTATTTCCTGGCCTTCTTTTTTCCTTTCCTTGCTATATGTGGTAGAATAGAAACAGATAGTATTCAAAAATTTAAATATATACGAAACAATGTATACAGAACAAATTTATAAGGAGATGGGCATCATAGAATTTCATCCGTTTCGCATAGAAGATAAGAAAATGATCGACGGATTCTTCCGCATTCACCATTATGAGCAGATCGACTGCACATTCAATACGCTTTTCATCTGGCAGAAGGCGCACGACACGTCCTGGGCTGTTCAGGATAATATCCTCTTCATCCGTGCAGGACATGGCAAGGACCTTTTCTTCCTTCCGCCATTTGCCAAGGAAGAAGAGGAATTCAAGCATGGCCTTGACCTGATTCATGAAGAACTCGATAAGCTGGGCATGCCTTTCCGCCTGAAGTCCGCATCCCGCTGGGTGACGGAACAGATCGAAAGACTGCTGCCGGGCAAGTATGATTTCATCGAAGACAGAGACAATGAGGAGTACGTGTACCGCACCGCTGACATGATCAGCCTGCCGGGCAAGAAGCTCCGCATGAAGAAGAATCACCTGAATGCATTCCTCCGTCAGTACGGCGGGGATTACACCTACGAATCGATCACGAAGGAAAACATGGAAGATGCGAAAGCGGGCATCCATGAATGGTTCGAACGTCATGGCGACATCGAGGAAGAAGAGGAAGCCATGAAGATCTGCTTTGACAACTGGGATGAACTGGGCGTCAAAGGCGCGATCGTTCGTATTTACGGCAAGGTGGAAGCCTTCACCAATGGCGACCTTGTCAATGAAAGAATGGCACATATTATTTTTGAAAAGGCAAATCCGAATATCAGGGGATTATATCAGGCGATCAACAGGGATTTCCTGATCCATGAATTTGCCGACACGGAATTCGTCAACCGCGAAGAAGACCTGGGCATCGAAGGCCTGCGTGAGGCGAAGATGGGCTACAACCCGGATCATCTGACTGAAAAGTTTGATGTCGTGCTGAAGAAATCATCTGACTGACCTGTTGACAAGGAGGAAAGATGAAAATCCGCAAATCTACACTCTCCGACGAGTCTGATGTAAAGGCGCTCTGGGGCTACTGCTTCGAACCGCCGACAGATCCGTTCTTTCAATGGTACTTCAAAGAGCTTGCCAAGCCGGAGGAAATCCTCGTAGGCGAGAACCAGGGCAGCATCGCATGCGACCTGCACCGCCGTCCTTATGACCTTTCCATCAGAGGGCTCCGCTATCCCGTCGACTACATCGTCGGCGTTGCGACCCACCCGGCAGCGCGCATGAGAGGGTACGCCAAGGAGCTCATCCGCGGCGAATTCCATCTCGCGCTGAAAGAAGACAAGCCCTTCGTCATCCTGATGCCGTCGGCCGCTTCCTTCTACCTTCCGATGGGCTTTGGCTTCTATGCCCACCAGTGGGAAAGAAGCGCAGCACCTGAAAGGCTCGCAGCTCTGGGAAGAAGAGCCGAATCCTGCCGGACTCTCACGAGCTCCAATGACTGGAAAGACCTCGCTTCGATTTACAGAGAATACACAAAGAAGAGAAACGGCTGGGCTTACAGGGATGAAAAATCCTGGGAGAAGCACATCGATGCACAGCTTCTTGAAGGCTATATCGCTGTCACCTATGACAGAAAAGGCCCATCCGGATACCTTTTCTACACCCTGGACGACAGAAAAATGATCGCCTCTGAAATGGCATTCAAGAACGAAGCAGGACGCAAAGCGCTCTATGCCTTCATGGCAGGGCATCAGGGCTCCGTCGATACCTGCGTATGGTACGAACCGCTTGACGACCACTCCTTCCGCTACTGGCAGGACGGCGCTGAGCATACATATATCAAGAACCGCACATTCCCCTTCATGCTCGGACGCGTCATCGACCCTGTCATCGCCTTTGACGGCCTTCCCTGCAGCAAGGAAATCAAGGGAGAAATCGCATTCCAGCTCATCGATTCCTTCCTTCCTGAAAACAGCGGCATCTACGTCCTCCGCGCCGAGGACGGCAGGATCCATGCCCTGAAGGAAGACGTCTTCTACGATCTGAAATGCCACATCGAAGACATCTCAGGCCTCCGCCTGGGCTCCGTCCCCGATCCCGTATTCAGCATCGACGCAGGAAGCCTCGCCGAACTCTTCATGGGCGCAGCCGACCTCTCCGAACTCGTCGAAGCAGAAAGAGCGAAGATCCTTCTCTCTGACGATGAAGCAGCAGAAAAAGCGGTGGACCTGGCCGTAGCCATGCTTCCAAGAGAACGCAACTGGATCAACGAATGGTTCTGATAAGGATAAAATAAAAGGGGCTGTGACAAAATGGTTAATTATTTTGCCACAGCCCTATTTAATTACTTGTTTTAGTAAACATTGCCTTTATAAAAATCAGCAACATTTACTTCATCTAAAAGTTTATTTGTCGCACGGCTATAAGCTCTATCATAGCTGCCAGATGTCTTTCCGATCTCTGTATAACTCTGGTCAGCAAGATAATCTCCAGCTTTCGCATCATAAAGTACAATATTTGTCAGAACGGTAAGATTCTTTCTCTGTCCAGTGAAGAAATTTGCTTTTACTTCTGCGGAAGTTGTTCTTGTAGAAACTAAAAGGACATACTGAACATTTTCTTTTGCAGCTAAAGCCTTAAAATCTTTTGATTTTAATACTACTCCGAGATCCTGTTCACGCTGAGTATCTGTATCGGCTTCTTCACGAAGATAAATACGAAGATCTTTCTGCGCCTGAGCAAATGGTACTACGGTGTGTCCTGCTTTTTTGACCTCATCAGCAAATGAATCAAAAATTCTTTTTTCAATTTCTCCCGGTTTACCAACATAATTCGGATCCAATTGAATAATAAGTAATGTATCCGGTCCCTTAGCAGATGCAGTCTTGGATCCTAAAGAAATTGCCTGTGCTGGTGCAACCTGTAAGAGGAACAAAGCAAATAAAGCTGATAGAAAAATAAATAATCTCTTCATAAATAATTCTCCCTTCCGTTTAAAATTGTTCCGGATTTAGATATTTACAGCATATCATAGGGAATTTGTATTCTCAAAAGCCAAAAAATCATAATTGTTACAATAATTAATAGAATTTTGTTATAGCTAATTTAAATATATATTTCCTGTTCACAAACTTTTTTTAAAGGGTTTCGGTTAAATTTGATTAGAGGATTATTTAACACAAATACATTTGTATTAAGCTTAGAACCGCACAACCGAGCTTTGCTAGTAGGAAAAGTAAAACATGAAAAACCATACAACCGCCTTGCAGCCTGGGAAATGAACCTCCTCAGTCGGCTCCGCCGCCAGCTCCCCCTACGGGGCGAGCTCTGACACCCTGAGCGATGATGCTTCGCCTTTTTAGAAACTGCACCCCTTTCGCCCTTCGGGCACTTCCCTCCGTTGGGGGCAGCCCTGCGATGAGAAATGAAAAATATCCAATCTGATTTGTCTTAAACTTATATAACTTCGTTCGTGGAAAAAGAGAAAACCGGACGACCGAGCTTCACTCGAAGGAACTGCACCCCTTTCTCCAGCATCAGTATAAATGTAGGCTGGATCCTTCCCCGACGGGCAGGTTAAAACCTTCCGTACCGACCCTTACCGATATTATCACTATCATTTAAATACGTTCACCGTAAATGAAAACCGTAAGATACTCATTCGATACTATCCGTTAGCATCGTAGTGGAGGAACTTGACCTGCCTCAGCGGGGAAGAATGCCTTTGACCTTGCTCCGTC
>NZ_FR896472.1:0-20622 GCF_000435155.1 Dialister sp. CAG:357
CTATAAAAACAACACGAAATGTCCTATAAGCCACAATCGATATCGTCTTCATGGTTTCCCTCTTTTCCTGTTTATCTTATAAGGATAAGACGCAGAGCGCCTTCCTGTCAATCTTCACCTTTCAGAGGCAACAAAAAAGCCCCGGTTTCCCGGAGCTTTCTCGTACGGAACACGGAACAGCTAACAGTAGAACTGACAACTCAAATCCTAAAAAAAGCATACAAGTTTCATGAACTATCATTCACTACATACAATCTAATCCGGAAAGGAGAAAACGCATGTGTTCCGATTTCGCTGCCTTTGCGGCAGTGGTTGGTGAAAGGTCTTCTTACCCTTCAAGTTCATTATAACACTTCACTTATCACATTTCTATATTTCTATCTATCAATCTTTCTTTAACTTGCGAAAGAA
This sequence comes from Dialister sp. CAG:357, assembly GCF_000435155.1. Lineage (NCBI taxonomy): Bacteria > Bacillati > Bacillota > Negativicutes > Veillonellales > Veillonellaceae > Dialister > Dialister sp. CAG:357. The sequence goes on from NZ_FR896472.1 coordinate 412, forward strand.
ATGCAAAAGAAAGAGAAAACGCCATACGTTCTTGAAATAATGTTTCATCCCCGGCTGGCCTTCCCCAACAAAAAAGATGTGAAACCCACAGCGGATTCCACATCTCTTTATTTTTAGTCGTCTTTTCTTTCGTCCCAGTAGTCGACTTTCATGCCGATGGTTTCGGAGGTGAAAGGCGTGCCGTCGTTCTTTGCATAGTGGGCAGCGGCTTTTCTTACGTAGCGGAAACCGAGGTAGAGCATCGGAACGTTGCAGTATACCATGATGATGTTTGCAAGGTCAGAGAATGCCCAGAGGTTCGACAGGTCGTATCCGGCGATGCTGCAGGCAATGCCGAATGCAGTGACGAAGACGCAGAGCAGACGGAGAACGGTGATGAAAGAAGTGGAACTGAAAATACGGTTCCCGGAAATTTCGGAGAAGGTAACGAAGCCCATGACGCAGGTGTATGCGAAGAGGCAGAAGCAGATGGAGACCATGACCATGACGAAGGTCTGCAGGAGATCCGGAGTCAGCGCATGGATGGAGAGCAGGAATTTCGGATAGGTGCCTGCCGCTTTCCATTCTTCAGGATTCAGCGCCCACTGGTGAGCCATGATGATGATGAAGCCTGTCATGGTGCAGATGACGTGGGTATCGAGGAATACGCCGAGAGCGGAAATGATGCCCTGTTCGCACGGATGGTGCGCTTCAGCGGAAGCAGCTGCCATCGTGATGGTGCCCTGGCCGGCTTCGTTCGACATGAGTCCTCTCTTGACGCCCTGCAGAAGTGCAGTACCGAGGACGCCGCCGAAGACAGCTTCCGGCTTGAAGGCGCCTGCAAAGACGGCATGGAAGAAGTACGGAACGCTTCCCAGGTTCGTGAGAATGAGAAGGATGGCCGTGCCGATGTAAATGACTGCCATGACCGGGACAAGGATATCTGCCCAGCGGGAAATACGCTTGATGCCGCCAAACGCCATGAAGGTGATGAATACAAGCAGAAGAATCGACATGACGTAGTAGAATGTCGACTGCAGCGGAATTTCCTCTCCGCCAACGAGCCCGACGATCGAGCCCAGGGCTGTGATGACGTTCAGGCCCTGCGCCGGAAGGCACATGAGCGCGTAGAAGATATAGAGAGCAGACAGAGCCACGCCTACCCATGCCTTATTTCCGCAAAGGCGCCTTGCATAGAAAGGAAGGCCGCCGACGAAGTTGTCGCCGCGTTTTTCCTTGAAAATCTGTGCGAGCGTGCCTTCAGTGAAGGCTGTCGCCATGCCAAAGAAAGCGGAAATCCACATCCAGAAGAGTGCTCCCGGACCGCCGGCAGCAATCGCGCCCGTGACGCCGATCATGTTGCCCGGGCCGACGCGCATAGCCGTCGAAAGGAGGAAGGCCGCCAGAGGAGAAATACCCGTGTGGATGCTTCTTCTCGTGGCAAGGGTCCGCACGCCCGTCATGAACTGGCGGATCTGTACGAATCCGAGGCGAAGTGTGAAATAAATGCCTGATCCCACCAGTACGATGATGGCCAGGGAGAATGACCCCAAGACAGGGATGTCCTTCCAGAAACCGAACATCTTCGGGAAATCCCAGAAGAAGTCAGAAACCGGAGTGACGAAGCTGAGTACTGCATTCAGAGCTGCAAATAAGTTTTCCAATAGCTTCACCCCTCATTTTTTTATTTACAGGGCTCCAGAAAGCCCTTCAGATTACTGCTGTGCGCCAGCTTCTTTGATAGCCAGAGCGAGCTTGTGAGCGAGGCCGTGCATCTTTTTCTTGGAAACGGAGCATACGGCAAGGCGGATGCCCTTCTTCAGCGGAACCATGAATACATGATCCTTTTCAAGGATGTCGCAGACAGCCTGGGAATTGGTGACAGGAATCGTGATGAAGAAACCGGAGATGTAAGGAACGAACTTCACTCCTTCTTTCTGTGATTCTTCTACGAAAATAGCGGCTCTTTCCTGGATGAGCTTGTAGTACTTGGCTCTTTCAGCGTCGAGCTGTTTGATCTTTTCCGGATCCTGGCAGATGCGGATCATTGCATGCTGAGCTGCACTGTTGCAGTTGGACCATGTAGCACGGCTGCTGTACTGGTTGATATCGACGTATTCCTTGATGACGTCTTTGTCAGAGGAAATGCCGATCATAGCGCCCATGCGCTGGCCGTACATCGTGAAGCCCTTGGAAAGGGTGTATGCACAAACGACGAGGATGTTCTTCGGGAGTCCGCCGAATACCTTGAAGAATTCACGGCATTCTTCCTTTTCGCCGCTGTAGTCGAGGTATGCAACGTCAGCAATCAGGATGGCATTCTTTGTTTCATCCTTGGTTGCTTCCTTGAGGACATCGACAGCAGACTGCCATTCAGCCACGGACATGCAGTAGCCGGTCGGGTTGTTGGCAATGCCGTTCAGAATGATGACGATATTGTCCTGTTTCTTCAGGATATCTTCTACATTTTCCTTGAAGGAAGCGGCATTGAAATGGCCGTCGCTTGTCAGGAAGGAGAATGTGCGGACCTTGCGGTTGTTGTCGTCGATCAGGCTGTCATAAGCGCCCCAGTGCCAGTCAGTAATGAGCACTTCATCGCCTGGTTCGGAATAATTGTGCACGACATGGTGCAGGACGCCGGTGCCGCCAGGTGTTGCGCAGGCATCGATGTATCCTTCCGGACGGGACTTGCCGAAGCACTGATCGATACAATCCTTCAGGAATTCATCATAGCCCTTGATCGGAGCATATGCGCAGAATTCCGGCGGTGTCAGGTTCTTCAGTTCCTGCTTGACGACATCAAGAACGACGAGGCTTCCGTCTTCATCAAGAATGGATCCTACTGTGGCATTGGTGACGTTTTCCACGCCGATTTCCTTAGCCAGTGCGATCGCTCTGTTGTTAGCAGCAAAAATGTTGTCTTCTGCGCTCTTTCCTTTTGCATGTGGTGCAGCAATACTGTACATACTTACATCCTCCTCCTAAATAGCTGGTTGCCCGGTCAATGCATTTCCCTCATTTTAGCATGAGAAAACCGCCGCTTCAACGAAAACTGCGGATTTTCCCGCCTCCGGACGCAAAAAAGGCCGCGGCAAATACAATGCCGCGGACACCCTTGTCCATTTCTATGAAGTTACTTTTACATTATAAACCATCCGGCAAAAAAAAAAAAACGGACTATAAGGCTCCATCGTCTTTTTCGGGAGATTTCTTGCTTTTTCTCAGGAAATCTGTATAATTCTGCTAAAATTTCATGGAACGCCTGTACCATACTTGATATCCATGGTATGATAGAGCCAAAACTATTTACCGGAGGAGTTTAAACATGTCCAAAGATCCGAACTTTACTGAAACGGACCTGTTTTCATTTGAAGCGGGCCCTGCGAAACTGAAAAAGTCCCGCAGCAAGAAGGCAGAAGGCGAATCGCCCAAGCCGCGCAGGACAAAGAAATCCATCCCCGCGCCCGCACCAGAGCCCGAGGAAGAAACAGCAGCGCCTGAAGGAGAAACAAAAGCCTCCTCCCTCTGGGCTGACAAATACTGGGAATTCGACATCACCCACCCGTCAGCCGAGATCAAGGACGCCATGAAATCCTCCATGGTCGAGGAAGGCTTCACGAAACGAGAAGCCAACCGCGTCTTCAAAGGACTCACCTTCAAGGAAAAAGTCTTCAACACGAAGCGCCAGGCGAAAGAATACCTGAAAACCATACCGACCACCTACGCCGTCAAGTACAAGATCGGCATCGAACCATCCCCGCAGATGATTTCCCTCGAAAGAAGGCTGAAGGAAAAGCAGGAACGCCTCGCTTCCTACTCCAAGGAGCAGAACGAGAAGAAATTCAGCGCAGACTTCATCACTTGCCCGCACTGCAAATCCCGCGTGAACACCTCCTTCATCCACCCGCCCGTCTGCCCCGTATGCGGAGAAGACATGCGCTCTGATACAGCCGTGAAAACCATCCACTCCCTCGAAGAAGCCGTCAAGGATCTTTCCAAGAGAAGTGAAGACGCTGCAAGAAAACACAACAGCAAATTCACCGGCGGAGAACGCTGGATCATAAGGACAATCAATCCAGTCAAAGAAGAAGAATAAAAAAGGAAACCGCTGCAGGAGAATGTGCCATCATTCTCCTGCAGCGGTTTTTGAGTGGTGCGCTTTCTTATACACCATACAACCGAGCTGCGATTAGCAAAATGAACCCCTTTCGGCGCATTCGCGCCACTTTCCCCTAACGGGGACAGCTAAACCTCGCTTTGCTCATACGAAAGGATATTTTCACCGGTTTCGCAGCTACCCTCCGCTACTGTGAGAGCGGCTATTATCGCCCGTATTTTTACGTTTTCCCTGCATGATAGGCAGCAGGGCATCCTTTATGGCCACTTATTGCGAATCGGTTGCATAGTTTATAATAATCTTCTTTATTTATTTTTGTAAAAGTACTACAATATAAGTAGATATCAACATGTTTCTATGAAAGCGAGGTGGGCAGAAATCTCAAAAAGAATAGGGTTTTACGAAACAAAATGCCCGCCGGCATGTGGTAAGAAAGACATTTAAATATTCAAAGGATTCATTTGAAAACACTTTTTTCCAGTGCTATAATGTGTAAGCGTGATTATTATTATAAACTAAATATAAAGTTATATATATGTTCAAAAAAATAATCAAGTATTCCCAAATCGGTATATAGTTCAATGAAGCTTTAGCTTTCAATGAAAACCGAGCACAGTATCATGAAAGGAAATGATTGGCTTTGTATCGAAACACGTATACTCTGCAGGACATTGCTGAACTTTCCGGATGCATCAAAGCATTCCAGGAAGCTCACCCAACTCCTGCACCCTATCTTTCCATCTCGATTTTCACACACTGGAATGATCCCGCGCTGATCCAGGCAATGACAGACGGGCTCTCAAAAGCATTTCCAAGAGCTGCTATCGCAGGGCTCACGACCGCAGGCGGCATAGAAGACGGACAAATGAATACGGGAAAGACCATCCTTTCATTCATGGCCTTTGACGAAAGTCCTGTCGAAGTGCTGCACTATAATATGAAAGACATGAGCATCAAAGATGCGGCTGAGAAGTGCTTTGAAGTCTGCAGAAACATGAAGGATCTTCGCGCAGTGGAAATCCCGGAAACCCAGCTCACGGGCAATGTAGAGCCCTTCCTGGACGCTATTTCAGCGCTCCCGCCATCCGTTGCAATCTTCGGCGGCGGCGCAGACACGGATGATCTCAATCAGCCATCCTATATCTTTGATAAAGAAGCCATCATGAATGAAGGATTCGTCATCATGCTCTTCAGAGGCACCGTCAAAGTCCTCACCCGTTCGGTACTCGGCTGGCAGCCGCTGGGCCGTCAGGTCACGATTACCGCCATGGACGGCAATATGGTCATCAAGGAACTCGACCATATTGCCGTCAACTTCTATGAGAAATATCTGAAAATCGACCCTTCCGTCGACTTCGACAAGAAGACACTGAGCTTTTCGCTCGTCGTCGAAAAAGACGGTGTCGAACTCGTCCGCCTTCCGATGAGCTGCCACAAAAACGGCTCCCTCGTATTCAACATCGCCCTCCACGTTGGAGACAAGCTCCGCATGGCATACGGCGACCCGAATGAAATCATCAATGGCAGCCGCAGAGTCTTAGGCCGCATCCGCGACTTCGGACCGCAGGGCATGCTCCTCTTCTCCTGCGTCGTCAGAAGATACTATCTGAAAGACGACGTCAACCAGATCCTGAGCGCCTACGAAAGAATCACGCCTGCTGCCGGTGGTTACACCAGAGGTGAAATCGACCGCATCGAAGGCCACGTTTACACGATGAACATGAACCTTGTTTCCGCTGCCTTCCGTGAAGAAACGAAAGACCATAAGAGAACCATCGCAGACATCACCGGTGACCCGTCGCATATGGAAAACGACCCGGCACTGAACCTCGATGACTTCCTCTCCACCGTTCAGTGCCTTGTCTCCTTCATCACCGTCACATCCAAGGAACTGTCCGACGCCTACCAGAAGCTCGCCTTCGTAGCCGGCCACGACAGCCTGACGGACCTTTTGAACAGAGGCCGCATCGAGTGGGTCCTCCGCCACCTCATAGAAGACACCAACAAGACGCACCACACATTCTCAGCCATCATGATTGATATCGACTCCTTCAAGCATATCAACGACACCTATGGACACAGCGTCGGCGAAGATGTACTCATCCGCCTTGCCGACATCATGAAAAGCGGCGTCCGCCCGACCGATTATGCCGGCCGCTGGGGCGGCGACGAATTCGTCATTCTCCTGCCGGACACGGACATCGACCAGTCCGAGAAAGTAGCTGACCGCATGAGAAGAAACTTCGCAGAAGCAGACATCCTGCCAGACGGCAAAGCCGTCACTGCAAGCTTCGGTGTCACCACCTCCTACGAAGGAGAAACACTCGAAAGCTTCTACAGAAGAATGGACAGCGCCCTCTACACCGCAAAAGGTGCAGGGAAGAACCAGGTCATCCTCCTTAGAAGTGAGAAATCTGCAAACAAATAATTGAATAGGAAATAGAAAAGAGCAGCTCTGAAAAGGGCTGCTTTTTTTGCGAGACGCTGAAAACATGCAAAACGAAAAGCTGTCCCTGTTAGGGGACAGTGACGCGCTTGCGCTGAAAGGGGTGCATTTCCTCGAGCGAAGCGAGGTTTGCTTATTTTCCTCAAGGCGTCAGCCTTGGTTTAAGGGTGTAAGAGCTCGCCCCGTAGGGGGAGCTGATGGCCTTTGACCTTGCCCTGGAAGGGAAGGTGCGCCGTATACCAGTTGACACCAGAGGTAGCAACACAAATGTCTCATATGTTAGTGTACGGGGCGGATGAGTTGCATTTCCTCAAGGCGTTAGCCTTGGTTGTATGGTGGTGGCTCGTATACCGATTGACAATGATGGTAAGAGCACAAATGACGCAGAAGTTATTGTACGAGACGGATGAGTTGCATTTCCACGGACGAAGTCCGGTTGTATGTATGGTTTTCAAAAAGGTGCATTTCCACTGGCGAAGTCCGGTCGTATGGTTTTAAACTCGCCTTCCCAGACGGGGAAGGGGAACCGCTTCGCGGTGGATAGGGTTGATTCCCACGCAGCAAAGCTGCGGTTGTAAGGTTTTATTGTTCTCCCCCTCTCCTAACTCCGCTTCTCCCATGGTACAATCAAAAGAAAAGGAGTGAAAGCCATGCTCATCCCATACACCGCCCCAAGGGCGACCTTCCAGAAAGAACTGGAAATCAAGAAATCCATCTTCCTGGCCGCCCTCATCCCCGTCAAAAACGAAGAAGAAGCCCAGGAAGCCATCGCGAAAATGAAAAAAGAAAAGAGAGACGCCACCCATAACTGCTCCGCCTACCGCATCGGAACCGAGAGAATCTACGAGAAATCCAGCGACGACGGCGAACCCCAGGGCACAGCCGGCCATCCCATGCTGCACGTCCTCCAGATGAACGAACTCACGAACACCCTCGCCATCGTCACCCGTTGGTTCGGCGGCATCAAACTAGGCGCCGGCGGCCTCACCCGGGCCTACACCCAGTCCCTCGCCGACGCCGTCAAAGAAGCCGACCTCGTCCGCTACACCCCGCACGAAAAATACACCGTCTCCTTCCCCTACACCACAGCCGGCGCCTTCGAAAACCACATCAAAGGCACCGACATTATCGTGAAAGACCGACAATTCTCCGACAAAGTCACCGTCACCTTCCTCACCCTCCCAGACAAAGCCGAAACCCACACCCGCTGGCTCACCGACGCCACAGGAGGAAAAGCAGAAATCCAGAACGACGGAGAAGAATACGTGATGATGGAAGTGGAGAGGGAGTAAAAGGAAAAGCTGTCAAAGTGAGTCTCACTTTGACAGCTTTTTGCATGTAAACCATGGCTACACTATTTCGTTAGTGCCAATAAAACAATAGCTTCCGTACAATACGTGATTGATTCGTTAGACTTTATAGCTTCCTGTAGCGAACCACAAAACCCTTTCAGCTTCTTCGGGAATGTTTCTGCCCAATAAAACTATGGCGGCCTCGCGTTTATCATTGAACATATAGTCCTTTACAAACACGTTATTCTTTACATAACCTTTATCTATAAGTTTCTTTCTAAGGCTATGATACCTATTTTCTATTAATATAGATTCAATCCTAGCGAAACCAGCCCCTTTATGGACAAGAAAACCTCCATAAATATTAGAACCTGTCGCATGAATCCAAGAACCCTTTAAATGCAATACATCCTTTTTTAAATCAGATGATTGACTGTTTTTATCAGGACTAATGACTGCCACCTCGGACTTGGAATTTTCAGGATCCTCAAACATTAAAGTCTCCTGGTACAATTTTCTCGATGGCAAAGAGGATCGGTCTGTTTCATTATCCTTCGCCTGGATTATCACTGACGTATCCACCAGATTATCTACCACCTCAGGCTTGGAATCTTCAGCAATCCACAAAGTCTCCGCAACTTTTTCGGAAACGTGTCTGCCCAATAGAACTATAGCAGCCTCATATTTGCTTTTGAACACATGGTTCTTAACAAATACATTATTCTTTACACAACCTTCATTTAAAAGTTTCCTTCTAAGGTCATGATACTTCCTTGCTATTGCTCTAGCTTCAGCCCCAGAAAAATCAGCCTTTTCATGAACAAGAAAACCTTCGTCGACAATAGAACCTGTCGCCTGAATCCAATCATCATTTAACCGGTACACTACTGTCTCATCTTTGCTATCTGTCGGCAATGGGTTATTAACTTCATTGGCAGAGGCTGCTTTACCATCTTCACCTTCTCCATTTGGAATAGTCCCTAATTCTTTCGTTGGTTCTGTATTCTCATTATCCTGTGGCTGGCTTGTCACCGCTGTATCTATCAGATTATCTGCCACCTCAGGCTTGGAATCTTCAGCAATCCATAAAGCCTCCGCAGTTCGTTCGGGAATGTTTTTGCCCAATAAAGCCATAGCGGCCTTGCGTTTGTCGTTAAACCGATAGTCCTTAATAAACACGTTATTCTTTACATAACCTTCATTTAAAAGCTTTCTCCTAAGGACATAACACCACATTGCCAGTGATAGATCTTCATGATACGAAAACTTAGCCCCTTTATGAACGAGAAAACCTCCCTCAACAATAGAACCCGTCGCATGAATCCGATCATTGTTCAGTTGGTACAATACCACCTCAGCTTTACTATCTGCCTGCGATGGGTTACCAACTTCACCATCAGTAGCTGCGTTACCACCTTCATTTCCTCCATTTGGAACAGTCTCTGATTCCTTTGTTTGGTCTGTATTTTTATTATCCTGCGACAGATTTATCACTAAAGTATCCGTTAGATTATCTGCTACCTTAGTCTTTGGATTTCCTGCATCCCACAAAGTCTTTGCAGCTTTTCGACTAACCATTCTGCCCAATAAAGCTATAGCAGCCTCGCGTTTATCGTTGAACACATAGTCCTTTACGAACACGTTATTCTTTATATAACCCTCATTTACAAGTTCTCTCCTAAGGACACGATACTCTATTGACAGTGAAAGAGTTTCATGGCCTGTAAATTCCGTACCTTTATGAACGAGGAAACCTCCATCGAAAACAAAACCTGTCGCATGAATCAAATCATCGCCCAACCGGTACAATACTGTCTCATCTTTAATGTCTGTAGATGATTGCCTGCCAAAACCACCGATAGAGGTTGAGTTTCCATTTTCGTTATAACCTCGTCTTCTTAATTTTATTCTCAATTTCTTTATAGCTTTTATTTCAATCTGTCTAACTCGTTCACGTGTAACATTTAATATTTGTCCAACTTGTTCAAGTGTCTTTGGTTCTTCATAAAATCCATTTCTTTCCATAAGAACTAGCTTTTCTTTAGCGGATAGACGCTTTAACTGATTGTTCAGTACTTCTGTTGAAGTCAGTCTTGACACAGTTTCGTACACTTCATCACCGTCGGATATTGCATCTTGTGATATAGAAGCTAAATATACATCCTTATCTATCGGCTTCTGTGTACATGCACTCTCGCATAATCCTTCATAATTTTCATCCGGGGTTACTAATTTAATGATACTTTGGGAGTGTAAAATAGTTTGTGTAAATCGGTATTGCATGAATCTATGGTTTTTAATGGTCATTTCCCAGGCCGCAGGCCGGCTGTATGGTTTTTCATGGTTTCTCTCCGCTTCGGCAGCTCCGCTAAAGTGCCAAGGTACGCTTTCCAGTCAATAGGCTCTTTTCTTATAAAAACCATAAAACCTCGCGTTGCTCGATGAAAAAAACACACGACCTCGCTGCGCTTCCCCATCAAAAAAAGCTGTGCAAAATGATTTCTCATCTTGCACAGCTCTTTTATTTCACAGCTTTACTCAAGAACTGAAAGGATTACCAGTTTCTGAATTTAGCCGGCGGATCATAGAGTCCGCCAGACCAGTCAACGAGGTCCTTCATGTTCTTAGCAGCCAGCAGATCTCTGGTTGCTTCAGCCGGGTTGACACCGAGGTCTTCCGGAAGTTTTACGATGCCTTCCTTGCGGAGTTTCTTGGTGATTTCCGGATCTTCGAGTTTGCCTACTTCTGTCTTGCCTGCTACAGCACGGATAGCGTTCATTCTTTCTTCCATGTTGTGGCACTTGTGGAGGTAAGCGATACCTACTTCGGATACGATGTGGGTCAGGTCATCAGAGTAGATCATGATTGGTTCCAGATCCAGGTTTGCGTTCTTCTGCAGAGCTACAGCGTCAAGCTGTTCTACGAAGCCCGGGAAGCCTTTTTCGGAAACGGTGGTGATCATCTGAACAACCAGCTTCTTGCCGCGGTTTCTGTCGCCCATGAGTTCATAGCGGTTAGCTACTTCTTCGCCGGCTTTCTTCCAAGCTTCGGTTACATGACGACGGCCTTTAGCATCGCAGCCCATGTTCGGAGCGCCGCCGAAGCCTGCTACGTTGTTCTTTGTAGCGGTGGAGCTGTTGCCGAAGCGGTCGATCTGCATGGTGGAGCCGATGAACATATCAGCTGCATAGTGGCCAGCTGCCTGTGCGAATGCACGGTTGGAACGCATGGTACCGTCCGGTCCGATAGCGAAGATGTCGGAACGAGCTTTGATGTATTCTTCCATACCTACTTCGGAACCGAAGGAGTAGATAGCCTGTGCCCAGCCAGTTTCGATAGCCGGAATCAGGGTCGGATGCGGATTCAGTACCCAGTGGGTGCAGATCTTGCCGCGCAGGCCGAGATTTTCAGCGAAGGTCGGGAGAATCAGTTCTACAGCAGCGGTATCAAAGCCTACGCCGTGGTTCAGAACCTTTACGCCGTATTCAGCATAGATGCCTTTGATAGCCATCATAGCTTTGAGGATACGTTCGTTGGTGATCTTTGCCGGGTCGCGGGTGAACAGCGGGTTCAGCATGTAAGGTGTCGGGCTTTCGATGACATAGTCAACCCAGTCAGCCGGGATATCGACTCTTGGCAGTTTGTCAACAATCTTGTTGACCTGGAAAATTACGATGCCCTGGTTGAATTTGGTTGCTTCAACGATAGCTGGTGTATCTTCAGTGGAGAAACCGGTGTAGATGTTGCCTTCAGCATCAGCTGCATCAGCGGTAACGAGGGAAACTCTCGGTACCAGGTCGATGAAGTAGCGGGAGTACATTTCCAGATAAGTATGGATAGCGCCGAGTTCTACGCCGCCGTTCTGTACCATCTGAGCCAGACGTTTGCCCTGGCTTCCTGCATATGCGAAATCAAGTTTGTGAGCGATGCCCTTTTCGAAAACATCGAGATGTTCCGGAATGGACAGGGTGGACTGGATCATATGAAGGTCATGAACCTTGGTCGGATCTACTTCGCAAAGCTGTTTTGCGAGGAAATCAGCCTGTTTCTGGTTATCGCCTTCGATATTGACTTTGTCGCCTGGACGGAGTACTGCTTCGAGGAGTTTTACGGTATCTTCAGCAGCTACGATTTTGCCCTTAGCGTATGCAGAACCATCTTTCAGTCTTGCAGCGGTGTCTTCGCCTCTGGTGTTCCAGTTTTTCGTGCTTGGTTTGATTTCTAACATCTTCTCAATCCTTTCTATACACAATAAACATAAAAACAAATGAATGACAGGTTTTTCATTGCTCTTGCCCCTTATTATTATAGTACAGCTCTTACGCCCGCGTCTGTAAAAGTTACGTCAGCCGGCGCATGAGTTAACCAAAGATCCGGCGCGGGAGCTGCGTCAGACCTCTGTTAAATCACATTGTTGGTTCGGATTAACCGAAGATCATCTGAGTCAGGAAATAGAATACAGATGGGAAGAGCAGGCAGCCGAGGCCGGTGTAGAATGTTGCTGTCATAGCTGCGTATGGAACGAGCTTCGGATCAACAGCAGCCATACCAGCAGCGGTGCCGGAAGTGGTGCCCATGATGCCGCCGAATGCCATAGCAGACTGCGGGTTGTCAAGGCCGAAAATCTTAGCAACGAACGGAGTTACGACCATAACGAGTACGGACTTAACAACGCCAGCTGCGATGGAAATAGCGATAACTTCAGAAGAAGCACCGAGTGCTGCGCCGGTAACAGGTCCTACAACGAATGTTGCAATGCCTGCGCCGATGGTTACCAGATCGATTGGATCAGTGTATCCCAGCGGATAAGCAACAGCGAAGCCTGCGAGCAGGCAGATGAATTCACCGATGAACAGGGACAGAACGCCTCTTACACCGATTTTTTTGATTTCTTCCAGGTCAGCACCGAATGCGGTGGAAACGATGGCGAAATCTCTGAACATAGCGCCGCCTACGAGGCCCATGCCTGCGAAGAGCGGAACGTCAGCGATACCTTTGTGGCCTCCGGTCATTGCACCGCCGATATAAGCGAGAACCAGACCGAAGAAAATAGCGATAGCACTGCCGTGGATACGGCCATGAGTCAACTTCCCAATTTTGTAAGCGAAATACATGATGATACCAAGAAGCATAAACGAGAAGACCATGCCGTTTGAATTGAACAGTTTTGTTGCAATAGCTACAATATCCATGTTGTTACCTCCTTTTCTTTTCTAGAATTATTTCTTGTCTTCCGGTTTTGCTGCAGATACTTCTGCGGATGGCTGTTTCTTAGCCAGTACCGGAATCAGGAGGAAACCAACTGCTACTGCCAGAGCGCCGCCTGCGAGTGCGACTACGCCGCCGCTCAGTGCAGCTGCTACGTTCTGGATGGAGCTCATTGCTACGACGATCGGAATGTACATAGCGGACCAGAATTTGATACCCTGTTCTTCTGGTTCCTTCATGAGACCTTTCTTCTGTGCCCAGGTGGAGATGATGATCAGGAACAACATAGCGAAACCTACGCCGCCGATGTTAGCCTTGACCCCCAGAACAACGCCCAGCATGTCGCCGATCAGGTTGCCGACCATGAAGCAGCCTGCCAGAAGAGCAACACCATAAATAATCATGAAAATCCCTTCCTTTCTTTACTCGTACAGTTTTCTGTACATGAATTTACTCTATAACAGCCTTCTCTTCCCAGAAGGCTACGAGCCAGAATCAATTCACCCCTTTCGGGAAATCCGCCTCTCGCGCACCACCCGAAAGATTTGGTATAATGGTAGTAATATATGCGCATAAGACACAGATATTCCATTGAATTTCATCGGTTACAGTATATAGGAAATGTAAAGTCACTTCTCTATTTTTGCGATAAGATGCAAGTACAAAAGGGTAAGATGCAAGACGGGTAAGATGCAGATATTCGTGGTTGAGATGCAATTATCCGTTAATTACATCATAGATAAAACACTTATAGAAAAATCTGCATTGACCGGAACTTCTTGAGAAAGTGGTTATTAATCCCATTTTGTAATACATGCTGAATAATCTATGATTCTTTGCACATACATAAGGTATTAATTATAATATACTTATTCCCGGAGGTGGCCTTCATCGCACTTTTCGGGCAAAATACACCGCTTACTTGATTTAGCATTTTGAGGTGACAACATGGAACCTAATTGGATCATAGGGATCCAGCATGTCTGGTTTGGCATATCCTTATTCCTTCTGCTCCTTCTCCTCATCTGCCGCACCTCCTTCTTCAGGCAGGCCATCACGGCAAAGGAATTCACAAGGCAGCAAATAGGAATTTTCATCATACTATTCTCTGTCATAGGACTCTGCGGGACGTACTGGAACGTCAGAGCCGGAGGCGGGATCATCAATTTCAGAGCCGTCGGGATCATCCTCGGTGGCTTCGTCGGAGGACCGATCGTAGGGACGGCCGTCGGCACCATCGTCGGCATCCACCGCGCCTTCTTCATCAATACGGATTCCTCCTTCATCCACGGCGGACTCTCCATCATCCAGGGCATCGCGGCAGGATTCCTCTCCTACCGTCTGAAGCATCACTACCACAATCTCTGGTTCTGGTCCTTCCTCTATGCGTTCATCCTTGAATTCCTCTTCTGGATTTTCTTCGCCTTCCTCACCTGGCCGACGACCACGACATATCCGGTGAACTTCTTCCACCTGTCGCTTCCGGTTATCGCGACAAACACGATTGCCGTCAGCATCTTCTACCTGGCCATGGAATTCTTCATCCACCAGAGAGACTCCGAAAAGACACAGACGACAAAGAGCACCTTCAATGCCGTCATCACACTTTTCTCGACACTTCACGACGGATTCAAATCCTTCTCCGTCGCGCGCGTCACGGAAATCATGACGACATCGCTCCCCAGCCTCATCTGGGCCGCCATCTTATATAATGATCAGATTTATACAAGAACCAATTATAAAGACGACGCCGACAAGAACCAGGGCGATGCGGAAATCGCGATACTGAAACTGCAGCACTCGCTTCCTGACCTCCCTCACCTCATCACCCTTCCCGTCAAGTACAAGGGCAAAGTCGTCGGCTCCATCTTCGCCGCCAAATCCAAAGGAGACACCTTCACCAATACAGGCACCGAATTCCTTCACGGCATCTGCCACATCCTCGAATCCATCTACGAGTCCGAGAAACTGAAGGAAGAGGAAAACCTGCTGGCCGAAGCGGAAATCCGGGCCCTCCAAGCGCAGATCAATCCGCATTTCCTCTACAACACACTAAACACCATTTCCTACTACGTCCGAAGCGATCCGGAAACAGCCAGACGCCTCATCCAGTACCTGTCCGACTACTTCCGCCACAGCCTCAACAACCCGTCCAAGCTCATCCCCCTTTCTGAAGAGCTTCACGTCATCGAGTGCTACACGGAACTCGAAAGAGCCCGCTTCGGCGACCGTCTCCAGATCGAATACGACTTCCCGAAAGACAAGCTCGACGACATCATGGTCCCGCCCCTTCTCCTTCAGCCCCTCGTAGAAAACGCCGTCATCCACGGCATCTTCAAACGTCCTGAAGGCGGGCAGATCAAAGCAGGCCTCATCGAGCATGACGACCACTACAAGATCTACGTCTACGACACCGGCGTCGGCATCGCAAGAGCCAAGAGAAAGAGACTCCTCCGCGATCACAAACGCCGCGACCACATAGGACTCATCAACGTCCACCAGCGCCTCATCTCCCTCTTCGGAGAACGAAGCGGCCTCCACATCATCAGCCGCAAAGGAAGAGGCACCCTCGTCTTCACGAACATTCCGAAAGTCACCGCTGAAGAAGAAAAAGCAGCCGAACAGGCCGAAGCTGAAGAAAATGCAGCCATGAACCTTTCACCAAATCCCACAGTCTGAAACAGAAAAGGAGCCTTTGAACCATGCAAGACATACGCGTCCTGGTAGCCGATGACGAAATCCCTGCCAGAGGAGAACTGAAATACGAACTCGCGACCATTCCCGGCGTCCAGATCGTCGGAGAATGCAAGAACGGAAAAGAAGTCCTCGACTTCCTGAACGTCCACCCGAACGTAGACATCCTCTTCCTTGACATCGAAATGCCCTTCATGAACGGCCTCGAATGCGCCAAGGAAATCCAGAGAAGAGACTATCCCGTCAAAATCGTCTTCGCCACAGGCTACAGCCAGTTCGCCGTCCAGGCCTTCGATCTCGAAGCCTTCGACTACATCCTGAAACCCTACGATGAAAAACGCATCCAGAGAACCATCAAAAGATACGCAGACAGCCTCGAACTCCGCGAAAACCACCGCTCCCCGGGAGAAATCATCAACACCTCCCAGCGCATCTCCCTTCAGACCAAGGACAAGACAGTCATGATCTCCCCCGCACAGGAAATCATCATCATCTCCACAGAAAAATCCGACCGCTCCCTCTTCTACACCACCAGCGGCATCATAGAATCCAGGATGGCCCTAAGAGACGCCGAACAGCTCCTCGCGCCCCACGGCTTCTTCCGCACCCACAAAGGCTACATCGTAAACCTTGCCATGATCCAGGAACTAGAAAGCCAGGACAACGGCACCCTCCTCCTCACCATGAACTACTTCCCCAAGGAAAAAGTTCCGGTATCCAGACACTACATCAAAGACTTCAAAAACACGCTGCATATATCTTAAAAAAATACAGAAAAGGCAGGAGTCCAAGCTGTGGTATGAATTCCTGAAATTCTATCGTCCACACTTCAGAAGGCAATACATAATCGGGCAATTTATCGCTGACTTCTACTGTCCAAAAGCGAAACTCATCATCGAACTCGACGGATCCCAGCACTACTCAGATTTCGGACTGAAATACGACCAGTGGCGCACCAAAAAACTGAAAATCCAAAACAACTGCGTCCTGCGTTATACCAATTGGGATTTGGTTAAATACTTTGACTCCGTATGCGACCAAATCGACTACATTACCATTGAACGTCTGAAAGAACTAGGCCACGAAGACCTCGTTCCGAAGGAAATATGAAAACAAGGGAAACTGCATCTCTTTTAAAAACCATAAAACCAGCCTGCGGCTGAGAAACTGCACCTCCTCAGTCGACTCCGTCGCCAGCTCCCCCGTGGGGAAGCCTAAAGCATGACAATCCCGATGTACCAGTTGAGCATCAAATGAGAATATCGGCAAGCGGGCCAACCGAAAGTTGCCCACACAGCGGGAGGCCGCACCGTTAGACGACGAAAACTGAAGTTCCACGCGGCAAGGCCGCGGTTGTATGGTTTTGAAGGGAACATCCTCGCAAAATATGGGAATACCGGCAAGCGGACTAGCCAAAAGCTGCCTCCACGGAGGAAGTGGCGCCGTTAGGCGACGAAAGAGGTGAAGTTTCCTCGCGGCCTTGCCGCGGTTGTACGGTTTTGTGGGAAGGATTCCCACACGAAAAGGAGGGCCTCGATGGCTCTCCTTTTCGTATTTCGTATTTCTTATTTCTTATTCCTTATTCTTCCCTATTTCATTCCCCCAGTACTGCTTCAACGGCTTCCTTGCAGAGTGCGACGCCTTTGTCAAGGTCTTCTCTGGAGATGTTGAGCGGCGGGTTGAAGTAGATGACGTCACCCATCGGACGGAGGACGAGGCCTTTGGCCATGGCTTTACGGAAGACATGCCAGCCGATTCTCTTTTCAGCCGGGAAGGCTTTCTTTGTGGCCGGGTCTTCTACGAGTTCGATGGCGTTGATGAGGCCGATGTGGCGGATTTCGCCTACGTTCTTATGATGGCCGAGGGCTTTCATGAGTTCTTGGTGGAGGTACTTGCCGTCTTCGTTGACTTTGTTTAGGATGTGATCGCGTTTCATGATTTTCAGGACTTCGAGGGCGATGGCGCAGCCCATCGGGTTGCCTGCGTAGGTGTGGCTGTGGACGAAGGCTTTGTGAGTGCCGTAGTCGTCGTAGAAGGCGTCATAGACTTTGTCGGTGGTGACGGTGATGGACATCGGCATGTAGCCTGCAGTGAGGCCTTTGGATGTACAGAGGATGTCCGGGCTGACGCCTGCGTGTTCGATGGCAAAGAGTTTGCCTGTGCGGCCAAATCCGGCTGCGATTTCGTCGTCGATGAGGAGCACGCCGTACTTGTCACAGAGTGCACGGAGTTTTGTCAGGTAGGCCGGCGGGTACATTCTCATGCCGGCAGCGCCCTGGAGGACTGGCTCTACGATGCAGGCTGCGGTTTCCTTGCCGAATTTCTCGAAGGCTTCTTCTGCGCTTTCGAAGCATTCGATATTACATGTCTCTCTTGTCTTGCCGTACGGGCAGCGGTAGCAGTCAAGGCCTTTGAAATGGATATTGTCCATGAGGAGCGGATGGAAAATGCCTGCGTAGTCGTCCATGGAGCCGACGGAAAGGGCGCCGATGGTTTCACCGTGGTAGGAGGAATCCAGGCACATGAATTTCTGTCTTTCCGGATGGCCGGTCTGGTTGTGGTACTGGTATGCCATCTTCATGGCCGCTTCGACAGCAGAGGAACCATTGTCGTGATAGGTGAATTTTGTGAGTCCCTTCGGCAGGAGCTCAGCAAGTTCGCGGGAGAGCTCGATAGCCGGCTTGTGGGAGAAGTTCGTGAAGATGACGTGTTCGAGTGTGTTGATCTGACGCTTCAGCGCTTCGTTGATTTCCGGATTGCAGTGGCCGAGGAGGTTGCACCACCAGGAGGAAATGATGTCGAGGTAAGGCTTGTCTTCGGTGTCATAGAGGTAGACGCCCTTGGCATGGTCGATGACGACCGGAGGAAATACTTCGTTGTCTTTCATCTGCATGGCGGGATGCCAGATATATTTTTTGTCTTCTGCCTGCCAGTCAATTTTTTTAGTCATTGGATTCTCCTTTTCCTTTTCATAAGCGGTGTACGGCCGCCGGAATATTTACGCTTCGTCGAAGCAGTCTGCCAGTACTTTCGGATCGCAGGTGAGGATCTCGTCCCCTCTCTTGACCTTGGCAATGACAGGAACGCCGGACATTTCTTCAATCATCTTGATATTGTCCTCTTCCATCACGCCGCCCTTCCAGTTATTGAGGATGACGCCCTTCACCGGGATGCCGCGCGCTCTGGTGTATTCGATCGTCGTGACGACATGGTTGATCGTGCCAAGGCCGGCGTCTGCAATGACGAGGACCGGAAGCTTCAGCATCCTGATGATGTCTGTCAGGTCGATCTTTGCTTTTTCATCGCGGCGGATCGGGCATGCAATGCCGCCGGATCCTTCCATGACGACGTAGGGAAATTTCTCCGTCACGCGTTTCCATGCTTTCTCGACGACAGGAAGCTCGACCGGATTTCCTTCCATCTGTGCTGCCAGATGCGGAGAAACGGCATGCTGGTAGAGATAGGAAAGAATCATGTTTTCCGGTTCATTGATGTCCGCGAACTTGTTGACGAAGCCCGCATCCGACGCAGCGACCGTGGGTGCTCCGCTGATGGCCGCCTTGTAGTAGCCTGCGTCATAGCCCGACTTTCTCAGCGTCTTGACGATCAGCGCCGTCACATACGTCTTGCCGATATCCGTGTCCGTTCCTGTAATAAAAAGTCCTTTGCTCATTTCATGCTCCTTCTTTCGTTGAAATTACCGGATGAAATCCCCGGCTGCTCTTTCGAGACGCCTTGCCATGACAGCCGCCAGAAGGCAGAGACAAATGTCCCCCGGCACCGCCAGAATGAAGCAATACAGCACGACCGGCCAGATGCCGATCGGTGTTCCAAGGTAGAAATTATTGATGATGTAGACATACACCATGCCGAAAAGATAGACGACCAGAAGCCCGGAAAGGTTTGCCAGAAGAATCTGTCCAAACGATTTCCCGCCCGTGATCTCGCGGATCCTGCCCGTCACCCAGGCGCCCGCGATGAATCCGATGAGGTAGCCGAACGTTGGCTGGAAGATGTAAGAAGGACCTCCTCCTTCCGTGAAGACCGGCACGCCTGAAAGGCCCAGAAGGACGTACAGCCCGACGGAAAGCGCGCCTCTCCTGCTCCCCAGGATCAGCCCTGCCAGCGTCGTGAAGAGAAGCTGCAGCGTGAAGGGACAAACCGGAACCGGTATGCGGATGAATGCGCCGATTGCCGTCAGCGCCGTGAACAGGCCGAAGAGCACGATTTCCTTCGTCCTGCCCTGTTCTGCTGTCATGTTCTTTACCATCCTGCCTCCAATTGTTCTTCGTCTAAAATAAATCGGTTAACAACATCTTTATGATATAACAACTGTATTCCCGTTTCAACGTTTACAATTCATTTTTAGCAATAGAAAATTGGGCTGTGACAAAATCCGTTAAAACTCTGCTTTCCCTTTTCTCGAGCGAAGCGAGGTTTGAGGGTGTTAACCTTGCTCCGAAAGGAGAAGTCCT
>NZ_FR896473.1:0-4355 GCF_000435155.1 Dialister sp. CAG:357
TCCTGAAGCAGGGTTCGAACCTGCGACATCGTGATTAACAGTCACGCGCTCTACCGGCTGAGCTATTCAGGAATCCGTACGAAAGGTACTTCAATATAATAACAAACGGACTTAAATTTTGCAACACCTTTTTTCAATCTTATGATTAAAAGATAATGAAAAATTTACATTAGCAGAAATCTCATTGTATGAGATAACCGGAATATAATATTGATGCATTGAAACAAGATTCGCTGCAGAAGTTTAATACCTAGGAAAAGCAATCAGTCAGTATGCATTTCACCCACCAATTAGAGCAAGAAAAAGGCACCATGGAGTTTCCGTCACATGGTGTCTTTCGATTTGGTGGGCGATAACAGGATCGAAACGGTTCGAAAGTGAACCCTTTTTGAAGGAGCAAAGCGACGCGCAAAAAGGAGTGAACCTCGATGCAGTGAGGTTAAATGACAAGTGGGATAGCTGGTAAGCCTGCGTCCGCCCACAAAAAAGCAAAAGAAAAAGGCATCACGGAGATCAATCACGTGATGTCTTCTTATCTTGGTGGGCGATGACAGGATCGAACTGCCGACATTCTGCTTGTAAGGCAGACGCTCTCCCAGCTGAGCTAATCGCCCGTGTATCTGATGTTTATTATGCCTCATTTATGAGAAAAATGCAAGCCCTAATCAGGAATTCTCATAAAATTCAGTATATACAGCTATTTCAGGTGAGCATAAGAATGCTTGTGTATATACTTTTTATTTCAAATACATAAGAAGACAATGCATTTTCTTGCGCCCTTTGTGACATCGTGCTAAGATTAGCATCTGAACACTAAAGAAAGGGGCAGTATGATGCCAGGTAGTGAAATGTATAAGAGCCGCTGGACGGTATTTTCCATGTCGGTTCCTATTTTTGTAGAAACAACGCTTCAAATGATGGTGCCCAACGTGGATCAGTTCATGCTGAGTCATTATTCTCAGGATTCCGTGGCAGCCGTAGGCAATGATAATGTCATATTTAATTTAGTTATCCTGACACTCGCAGTCCTTTCGCAGGCTGCGACGATTTTAATTGCACATTACAGGGGCGCCGGGAATCTTTCCAAGGTCAGTGAAGTATGTACGGTTTCATTGACTGTCAATCTGGTACTGGGGCTTGTGATCAGTGCCGCGCTTTTCATCTTTGATGATTTCTTTTTGAATGTTTTAGGAATGCCGGATGAAATACGTGCGGATGCTTCTCTTTATTTACGATGGATTGGCATATTTATTTTCATCCAGAGCATGTACATGGCTTTTATTTCCTTTCTCAGGGGATTTTCCCAGCTTAAACTGACGATGCTCTGCTCCCTGGTCATGAATGTATTCAATATCGGCGGCAATATGCTTCTGATCCATGGCTGGGGACCGATTCCGTCCCTGGGCGTGGCCGGTGTCTGCATATCGACAAATATTTCTAAATTTATCGGTTTCTTTTTGATCCTTTACTTATTCCACAAGTACACGCCTGCCAGATTTTCGATGTCTTATTTAAGACCGTTCCCATGGAAAACATTCCACAAGATTCTTTATCTGGGCGTACCGTCAGCTGGAGAAACGTTTTCTTATCAGTTTTCTCAGGCTATGATTATGAAGTTTGTCAATCTTTTTGGCGTCGTTGTTATTACGACAAAAGTTTACTGCTATATCATAGCGATGGTCAGTTATGTGTATTCCCAGTCGCTTGCGATGGCGACGCAGATTCTGGTCGGCTATTTCAAAGGGGCAGGGGATAATGATGAAGTTGATAAACGTGTCAAATTTACAATTTCAGTAGCCATGCTTCTCTCCGGGACAATATCGACGCTGCTATACCTCAATGCGGATGCGGTTCTTTCTATTTTCACGGACGATCCGGCAGTCCATGCTCTGGGGAAAACAATTCTTTTCATTGAAATATTCCTGGAAATCGGCCGTGCAGTCAATATGAGCATGGTTATGGCACTTAATGCGGCTGGTGATGTCAGGGCGCCTGTAACCATAGGTATTATTTTCATGTGGTCTGTAGCTACATTCGGATCCTGGCTCCTGGGCGTCCATTGGGGATGGGGCCTGGCAGGAATCTGGATTGCTATGGCAGCGGATGAATGCACGAGAGGACTTGTCTTCTTCTGGCGCTGGCATCAGGGTGTGTGGAGGAAGCGCTTTGCCTGAGCCTTTTAAATCTTCAGATTTGTATTTTAAATTGTCAGCACAGGTAAAAAATACGGCCTGTGTTGACAGGTCATAGATGGAATGCTATAGTAGATGCAATCAAACGCAGGGAAGAAAGAGAGTACGTTTTCTGAATCCATCATAGAGAGTCCGGACGGTGAAAGCGGATATGGAAGGAATACGGAAGTGCATTTTTGAGCGTGAAGAGCCGAAACAGAGTAAGCTTTTCCGGGAGCTCCCGATACAGGGCTTGAGTCCTTAGGAAAAAGGACTTATCGAGGCATGTGTGGTGACACATATGCGAAATTGGGTGTGAATCACGAGTCT
Source organism: Dialister sp. CAG:357 (assembly GCF_000435155.1). Taxonomy (NCBI): domain Bacteria; kingdom Bacillati; phylum Bacillota; class Negativicutes; order Veillonellales; family Veillonellaceae; genus Dialister; species Dialister sp. CAG:357. The sequence continues at coordinate 2,502 of NZ_FR896473.1, forward strand.
CTCGTCCCATGGTTGGGGTGAGGGCTTTTTTATTGCAAAAAGCCCTGCCCGAGAAATTTTTTCAGGAGGTCTTACTATGGAGAAGAAAGAAGGAGTTCAGGACATAGCGGATAAGGTCTTGAAAGCCAACAAGACGCAACGTCAGGGACGGCAGTTTATGTTATGGATCTTGGCGCTTGTCGTTGGTGCCGCACTTGGATGGCTTGGCATCAAACCGCTGAATGAACTTTTCACATTTATTGCAACAGTATTTACCAGACTGTTCCAGTTTATCGCCGTACCGACGATTGCACTGGCAGTGATTACTACACTTGCTGCATTGGGCGGCAATAAGAATACGGGACGTATTTTTGCTCATGCTGTTACTTATACGCTCCTTACTACATTCTGTGCAGCCGGCATCGGACTTGCCATGTTCCTCTGGATTGCACCGGGAAATCTTCCTGCTGATGTAGTTGGTGCAGGTGCAGCCAGTGTCCCGCAGAATCTGGAACATCTTTCCTACTATGATCATATTCTGGGAGTTATTCCGAATAATATGATTCAGCCGTTCCTTTCCGGGAATGTCCTTGCTGTTATGCTGATTGCCGCTTCCTTTGGTCTTGGACTTGCTTTCATGCCAAAGACAGAAAACAGGGAAACGCTGCTGAAGGGAATCCTCGGTTTCCAGGAACTGCTCTTCACACTGATCAAAGCACTGCTGTATATTCTTCCGGTCGGCATTCTGGCATTTGCCGCTCAGCTTTCTGCACAGATTGAAGCAGGCGTCATTGTCGGAGCTCTTGGAAAATACACGTTGGTTATTATTGGAAGCAACTGCATCCAGTTCTTCCTTGTACTGCCGGTATTCCTTCTGCTTCGCGGACTGAATCCAATTTCTGTATTCCGTAAAATGTCACCGGCGATAGCTGTTGCTCTTTTCACAAAGAGTTCGGCCGGCACACTGCCTGTCACACTGGCTTCTGCTGAAACGAATCTGAAAGCAGATCCGGCTGTTTCCCGCTTTGTCCTTCCAATCTGCACGACTATCAACATGAACGGCTGTGCAGCTTTCATTCTCGTTACTTCCCTGTTCGTTATGCAGAATGCAGGATATTCGCTGGATATGCCGACTATGCTGACATGGCTCGTCGTTGCTGTCATTGCAGCCATCGGCAATGCGGGCGTTCCGATGGGATGCTATTTCCTGACACTGTCTCTTATGAGCGGTATCGGTGCACCAATAGGACTCATGGGTATCATTCTTCCAATCTATACAATCATTGACATGATTGAAACCGCAGAAAACGTATGGTCTGATTCCTGCGTATGCGCTATGACCGACCATGATCTGGAAGGGAAACTCGAACCGGCCGCTGCTGTAGAAGCATAATAGAAAAATAAAAAGAGAGGGGAGAAATCTCCTCTTTTTTCTGTGCAATTTGACCATGGAAAAAGGGGATGTGACAAAATCCGATAAAACGCTATTTTCCCTTTTCTCGAACGAAGTTCGGTTTAAGGGTGTTTGAGCTCGCCCCGTAGGGGGAGCTGGCGACTAAGTTCAAAACCGTACAACTGCAGCTTTGCTGCGAGGGAACTTCATCTCATTCCCGGTCTCCGACCGGACCTTCTCCTTCGGAGCAAGGTTAACACCCTTAAACCAAGCTCCGCTTGTTGGAAAACCTTATTACCTCGCTTCGCTCGACGAAATGCAACTCATCCGCCCGACCTTTTTAGAAACTGCACCGGGGGTGCGGATATTTTTTTGGACCATTCTGGTAGTACTTACATCATATAAAATCAATACACATCGATGCTGGATAATCCTATAATGAAATTTTGGGTTATAGGACAAAACGTGTTGGTAATTAATCC
>NZ_FR896474.1:0-572 GCF_000435155.1 Dialister sp. CAG:357
GGGGGTGCGGATATTTTTTTGGACCATTCTGGTAGTACTTACATTATCCCTAAGCTTTCTCTGTATTCTACTGGACTCATGCCGCCCAAGGTAATTTTAATTCGGTCTTCATTATACCAATGAAGATAATCGTCTAGGTAAGCTATGAATTCTTTAATGGATACACCTATCCAGCTTCTATTATAGAACATTTCGTTTTTTACTCTTCCAAAGACACCTTCACAAGCAGCATTATCCGGCGAGCACCCTTTTTTCGACATGGATCTTGTCCAGCCGAATTTCTTCATCAAGGCGATCCATCCAGGCCATTGGTAATGTATACCGCGGTCTGAATGAACGATAGGATGCTTGTCATCGCCCAGGGCCTCTCTCGCTTTTACCAGCATGGTATTGACCAGTTTGGCATTCGGCGACGTGCCGATCGTCCATGCGACAATCTTGCCGTCAAAGACGTCAGTTATAGCTGACAGGTATACTTTCCCTGCAGATATGTGGAATTCCGTAATATCTGTGAGAAGCAGCTTTCCTGGTTCGTCGGCATGAAAATTCCTGTTAACGAGATTAGGGGCAGG
>NZ_FR896475.1:0-2337 GCF_000435155.1 Dialister sp. CAG:357
TTATTTTTATCCCACAAAAAAGCGTGAAGAACCAGAATTTTTTCTATGTTTAAGTGTACACTTATTCGAATCGTTCCCGGGATCCGCGATGAATCCGAGATTTTTCTATACTGTACTATAAAAATGCCTTATACATGCAAAACAGGTCATTCTAAATGATATGTTTCTTAATCCCGGTTATTCTCATGATTTCCTCATATTTTCTTATGATTTCATTCATTTACTCGGTATTGACAAACATTGTCATTGATTTCCATGGAAACCATGTTATAATTAATTTAACAAATTCTAATCTGATAACGAAACAAGCATGGCACTGCCGGGAGTTCGGAGTTTGCCATTTTAAAGAACAAGGTCCTGCATGCAGGCCTTGTTCTTTGACGTTATGGGGTTTTCGAACTAAATGTTCGTTTACGTATGTTTGTCTATTATCTCAGGAGGAAGACTTTGAAACCGAAACAACTGGCCCTGCGCCTTGTGGAGATGGTGATCGTTCTTCTGGGCATCAGCTTCATCACGTTCTGTCTCGTGATGCTGTCCCCGGGAGATCCTGTCCGTCAGATGATTGCCGGCAATGAAGACATCGTCGTCAGCCAATTGGAAATCGATGCGCTGCGTCATGAGCTGGAGCTCGACCAGCCTTTCATTTACCAGTATCTGGACTGGCTGGGACGCGTACTGCATGGCAACTTCGGCTTTTCTTACCTCATGAAGAAGCCGGTCCTGGATGCCATTCTGGAAGCGCTTCCTGCGACTCTTCTTCTCGCCTGCTCCTCCTCGATTTTCATGCTCGTCTTCTCTGTGCCGCTTGGCATTTACACTGCCGTCCGCCAGAACAGCCGCTTCGACTATATCGTGAGGCTCTTCTCGTTTGCCGGCGTATCGATCCCGAATTTCTGGATGGGCCTCATGCTCCTCTGGCTTTTCGGACTGAAGCTGAATCTTTTCTCCATCATCGGCGGAACGATTTCTCTTGAAAATCTCGTCCTTCCGACGGTCACTCTTGGCATTGTCATGACATCCAAGTTCACAAGGCAGGTCCGCGCTGCTGTTCTTGAAGAACTCCAGCAGGACTATGTCATGGGCGCACGCGCCAGGGGCATTTCCGAGAGCCAGATTCTATGGAAGGAAGTCCTTCCTAATGCATTCCTGCCTCTGATCACGCTCTTCGGCCTTGCTTTCGGCTCGCTTCTTGGGGGCGCGGCTGTCGTGGAAATCATTTTCTCCTGGCCGGGCCTTGGCTACATGATCGTGCAGGCCATCACCTACCGTGACTTCCTGACGGTGCAGGCGGTCGTCCTCTGGATTGCTTTCATGTACATGGTGATCAATATCATCATCGACTTCTCCTATCAGCACTTGGATCCCAGGCTGAGGAAAGGAGGCCGCTGATGCACATGATAGCCCGCGGACTCCGGGAAAACAGGGTTTTCCTCGTGACGTCGATCCTGATTCTTTTTATTCTTCTCATTGCATTCCTTGCGCCGCACATTGCGCCTTATGATCCGCTTTCCGCTTCCACGAAGGATGCGAATCTGGCTCCGTCTTCGTCGCATATTTTCGGCACGGACAAGCTGGGCCGCGATGTTTTCTCCCGCATCCTCTGCGGTGCTGAGCGTTCGCTCTCCAGTGTCCTCTTCCTTGTCGCTCTCATTTTTGTCGTCGGCACGACAGCCGGTGTCATTTCCGGTTATGCAGGCGACATCGTCGATATCGTCATCATGCGTATCGCTGACATGATGATTTCCTTCCCGGGGATCATCCTTGCGATCGCGATTTCCGGCATCATGGGACCGTCCCTGATCAATGCGATGCTGGCTCTGACGGTCGTCACATGGACGAAGTATGCGCGGCTTTCTCGCTCGCTCGTCTTGAAATTAAAGGAAAGTGAATTCGTAGAAGCTGCCATTGTCAGCGGCGGCACTCACACTCACATCCTTTTGCATCATATTCTGCCAAATGTCCTTCCCCTTCTCGTCATTACGGCCGCTGCAGATATCGGCGCCATGATGATGGAACTGGCCGGACTTTCCTTCCTCGGATTCGGGAGCCAGCCGCCGCAGCCGGAATGGGGCCTCATGCTGAATGAGGGCCGCCTGCAGCTGCAGACCGCGCCATGGCTCATGTTCTTCCCGGGTTTTGCGATTTTCCTTTCTGTCGTCGTCTTCAATCTCTGGGGCGATGCACTCCGGGATGTCCTTGACCCGCATCAGGATCAGCAGTAAAAGGCGCAGGAAACGAATGGCAAGGTCTCCTCACTTGCATCCCGCCATCCCGTTTCCTTCGGATCACCCGGCTTCTTCCCAAAAGCCGCATGATTCTTTCCCATTGCCTTTT
>NZ_FR896476.1:0-24073 GCF_000435155.1 Dialister sp. CAG:357
GACTATAAAAACAACACGAAATGTCCTATAAGCCCAGACTAACGTCTGTCCGAAATACAACTCATCCGTCGGCTCCGCCGACACCTTCCCTTCCAGGGCAAGGTCAAGTTCAAAACCATACAACCTCGCTTCGCTCGTCGGAACCTTTTTAGATTTTAAAGCCCAATGAATAATCAACCCTATCCGCCCGGCATCAGTATTTGGGCCGGGCACCTTCCCCGTCTGGGAAGGCGAGACCCACCCAAAAAGGAGCCATTGGAATGACTGCTCATTTCCAATGGCTCCTTTTTTAATTTTTTTTAATTTATTTGCTTTCTTTCTTTATTCTTCTACGTATGGTACGATGGCGCTTCCCTGGGAGATGACGTTGATGGTGTAGTCTTCTTTTCCTTCTTCAGCGAGCTGTTTCTTGGCGAGTTCCCATGCTTCTTCCACGGTGGCAACCGGGATCTGGTGGGTTCTTTCGCGGAGGATGTCGAAGTTCTCGGGCCTGGTAACGATGTAGACGGTGTGTGTCATGGCTGTGATGAGGTTTTCGAAGGCGACGAAGAGGGGGATGGTGAAGCAGGCTCTGAGGCCTTCTTCCATTTCTGTGAGGTTCTTGTATTTGAAGCTGCCGAGGTAGGCCGGTGGTTCCTGGACGTCTTCGGCTTCGATCATGGTGATGATGATGCCGCCTTTTTTGGTGGCGATTTCGGCGGTGGTGTAGCACTTGGTGCCCTGGTAGAGGTTGGTGTCTTTCGGGTAGCCGCCTGCGGAGACGATGGTGACGTCGGTCTGGGCTTTCATCCGTACTTTCTGCATACGGTAGATTTCACGGGTACCTTCGAGCCATGCTTTGTAGGGGTCGCCTCCAACCATGGAGGAGATTTCCCCTTCTGCATTGATGACGGAGTGGACGAGGAAGCATGGTGCGATCATGTCGCAGGCTTCCTGCATGTCTTCGGAGACGGGGTTTCCTGCGATTTTGAGGAGGGCTGCGTCCGGGTTCAGGCCGCTTCCGACTGTGGGTCCCAATGCGTGGCAGTGGTTCTGCTGGACGGTTTCGAAGCCGGCTACGCCCGGGAGGATGAGTTTCCTTCCGCCGCCAAAGCCTGCCATGTCGTGGGTGGAGATGGCGTTGATGAGGATGACTTTGTCAGCTTCGACGACGCGGGTGTCGATCCATACGTCAGTGCCTCTTGTCGTGGTGCCGACGTGGGTCAGCATGGATTTGTCGGTGGAGACGTGCTGGTACATTTTAATGCGGGAAGCGACTTCCTCGCCCACGCAGGTGACGTTTTCCTCGTCGGTGTGGACGCGGTGGGTGCCCTGTGCGAAGACGATGTAGATGTCGTCGTCCGGGATGCCGGCGTCGTTCAGTTCGTTGACGACGTGGACGGTGAATTCGGAAGCGCGGTTCCATGCGCGGGTGATGTCAGCGACGACGAGGCAGACCTTGTCGCCTTTCTTCACGAGGTCGCGGAGAGGCTCAGCGCCGATCGGATGACGCATGCATTCGATGGTGGCTTCTTTCACGTCGCAGGCGGGCGTCGGTACGCCTTCGAGGACGTCAGAGATATGTTCTTCCGGCAGCATGACGGACTGCGTGCCGTGGCCGTAGGCGAGTTTAAATTCTTTCAGGGACATAGGTCATCCTCCTTACTACACTACAGGGAAATTTTCTTTCATTATACTCCAAAAAGGAGGAGGAACAATCGAATTTCTTAGAAATCTTCGAATTTCCTATTTCCCGTACTTTCCGTAGAAGATATCCAGCACTTTGTCCATGTCGGCTGCGGAAATCTGGCCGGGCGCAGAGGGCTTTTTCCCGGAGGCGAAGGTAAGCGGTGCGCCGAGGAAATTGCCTGCGGTGCGCGTCAGGACGCCGTCTTTCCCCATGCCGATGACGATGACGGGATTGTCCGGGAATTCTTCCTGCGCTTCAGCGGCGGCGTACATGACAAGGGCAGCTTCCTTCGGATGCTCGACGATGGTGGCGACCTTCAGGATGTCGGCGTCCATGGCCTGCATGTTTTCAATGACGTCGATGATTTCACGGACGCCCATCACTCTTCCGAAGGAGTGCCAGCTCATGACGACAGGCATGTCGGCGCGCTTAGCTTCGCGGATCATTTCGTACGTGTCGAAGACTTCCTGGCCGTATTCGATGTCGACGGCGTCTCCCAGGTGCTCCTTCGTGATGAAGGAAAGGAGGTCGATGTACTCGGCTTCTGTGAAATCGCGGGCGCCTCCCTGCGGTTCGCTTCTGACGGTCGTGAGAACCGGGGCATCGGGAAATACGCTTCTGATGGCTTCATACCCTTCCTTCAGATTCTTTTCCATCTGGAAATTTTGACTCGCTGCCAGGTAGTCGACGCGCCATTCGAGAAGGTCGAAAGGGGTACCGGCAAGGTCCTTGCACTCCAGAGCAAGAAGCTCGGTGCTGTCTGAAACGAGGGGAATGCAGATTTTCGGTCGTCCTTCCCCGATGGCAGTCGTTCTGATTTTTATCATACTTCGCCTCACTTTCCATGACGGAGACCGGCTTTCCAGCCGCGGTCTTCGTGGTTCAAAAGTTCACATCCGTCCTCCGTGACGAGGACGAGGTTTTCAATCCGGACGCCGAAGCGGCCCGGAAGGTAAATGCCCGGTTCAATGGAAAAGATCATGCCGGGCTTGGCAGCAAGAGGAGAATTCGGGCTGACTTCGCCTGCTTCATGCTCCCGGATGCCGATGAAATGGCCAAGGCGGTGCGTGAAGTATAGACCGTAGCCGACTTCTGCGATGCAGTCCCTGGCCGCCTTGTCGATGTCCTTCAGAAGGACGCCCGGGCGGATCAGCGCTTCGGCGCGAAGGCCCGCTTCCCTCACGGTGTCATGGACTTTCTTTCTTTCCTCCGTTGGTTCTCCCGTGAAGTACGTCCTTGTCATGTCGGAGCAGTAATGGTCCTTCTTGCAGCCGATGTCAAAGAGGACGGAGTCGCCTGGGGCAAGTTTCGTGTCGTCGGGCGAATGGTGCGGGTCGGCGCCGTGCGCACCGAAGGAAACGATCGGCGGGAAGGAGAATCTTTCAGCGCCCTCTTCCTTGTAAATCTTCCGAAGCTCTTCGGCGCATTCCTTTTCCGTGACACCCGGGTAGAGGAAATCACGGATGCGTCGGACAGCGCGGTCATTGATGAGGGAAGCTGCCTTCATGCGGCGGATTTCCTCCTCATCCTTCACAGCGCGGAGCGCGTCGATGAGCGGCGAGCCGTTCACGAATGTCCGATTTCCTCCCCTTCCCATCAGGTCGAGGAGAAAGGCCGAGTGCCATACGCCATCGACCCCTGTCCTGCCATCTGCGAGAAGGCTGGCGAGAAGTCCGATGCCGTCCTCGCCGTCCTCGAAAGGATGGTCAGCGATGCCATTGCTCTTCAGCGGGAAAAGGCGGTTCCTTACCCAGTACGGATCAGAATCCGCCGGGATGACGAGCACGGTCAGGCGCTCACCGGGATGGATTTCCTCTTCCGTCAGGTACCAGAGCGCTGCCGCATCTGAAACGATGATCTGGGAAAGGCCTGCTTTCCTCACGGCCTCAGATGCGCGGGCGAGCCTTTCCTTATTATATTTTTCCATAATGTCCCCTTCTTTCAAGACCCATTTCCTACATTATAATCCCATCAGTAGCCGCGGATCTGCTTTTCTCCTGACATGTCGAAAATCGGGCCGTAGGCGGCATTCGCGAGCGCCCTCACGGCATAGACGGCGTTCTGGGACGCGGCATAAATGTAGCGGTCGTCGACCGGGACGATATGCTTGGCCGCTCTCATCTGCGCGATGGCGGGGTTTGCAAGGAAACTGTCGCGGTAGCGGGAGGCCCCTGTCGTATCGGACTCGCGGTCCGCCGAGACGAAGAACATGTCCGGATCCACCTTCACGATCTGCTCGGGGGAAATCATCTGTCCGTTCGAAACGCCGGCAAGTCCGATCGCATTCTCGAGCCTGGCGCGGGTGAGGAGCTCATTGAACATCGAGCCAGGGCCGCCGTAGCGCGTCATCTGGGAAACGAGGAAGACGACGGGTTTCTTTCCTTTCTCCTCGGACAGACGTTTGTCCGACTCTGTGAGCATTTCATCCATCTTCGCGACGACCTTCTCGCCTCTTTCCTTTTCACCCGTAGCAGCGGCGATGATGCGGATGTCGCTTTCCACCTCTTCAATCGAGCGCGGCCCCTTGATGACGACGACGGGGATGCCCATATTCCGGTAGAGGTCGAGCTGCTCGCCCTTCGTGTACGTGGAGGCGATGATGAGGTCCGGCTTGGCCTCGGTCACAAGCTCCATCGAGAGCCCCATGAGCGGCACCGTCATCTTGATATTCTTCGTGTCATTGGCGATATAGGAAATGGCGGGATCCCTGTCCGCTTCCGTCGCAGCGATCAGCTTGTCCGGCGTGACGACGCCAAGGATCATAGTGTCGATTGAAGCGCTGTTGCCCATGATGCGCTCCGGTTTCTTCGGGATCTTCACTTCCCTGCCCGTCGCATCCGTCACCGTGTATCCGGCGCCCGTGTCCGTGCTGACGCTCTTGATTCCGCAGCCGCCAATAAAAATTGAAGCCGCCAGAAGGAGCACCGCCCCTGCCATGATTTTCTTCTTCATAAGTCCTCCTCTCTTCATTTGCCTTTCATTGTACACAGAATAACACAAAATGAGAATTCATGCTTTCTTTATTAAAGGGTGTCTTTCTTTTTATTAATATTTTATTTGTTAATTCTTTTATTTTATAAGAATTGCGAGTATAATACTTTTAGTAATTTCAATATGTACGCAGGAAAAGGTCCTTCGAAGGGCAATAGAGAAGCGCGGTGAGGAGATCCGGGAAGGTCTCCGATTCCGCCACGGTCCCGCCGCTGTGACGCTGAGCCGACCCCAAGAAGCCACTGGATGAATCCGGGAAGGCGGGGAAAGCGAGGAAGCGAAGTCAGAAGAACTGCCTTTTCATGCGTGAGATCCCGATGGGATGCGTCTCTCTGCGACCGACAGACGCGCATCCTGCCGGGCTATTTTCAAGCCCCTAAAAACAGGGAAACACAGGGAGGATTTTATGAAAAAGAAGTACATCGCAGCATCACTGGCCGCTCTTTGCGCAGCAGGAGGAGCCATGACCGTCCATGCAGAGGACATGCCGGTCTACACCTTGGACCAGGTCGTCGTCACGGCCAACCGTGAACCGGAAAAGGTCATCGATTCGAACGCCGACATTTCCGTCGTCACCGCCAAGGACATTGAAGCTAACCATTACAAATCCGTTGCCGATGCTGTGAAGCAGGTACCGGGCGTCGTTATCGCGACGAGAGGCTCTTCCAGCCAGACCTATTTCTCCGATCCGATTACAATCAACGGATCGACCAACGTCGTCGTCATGGTCGACGGCATGCGCGTCAACACGAACGGCCTCATGGGCACTCATTCGCAGCTGGGCATTCTGACCAATATGGATTCGGTCGATCATATTGAAGTCCTGAAGAGCTCTGCTTCCACGCTCTACGGCTCCGATGCTGCTGGCGGCGTCATCAACATCATCACGAAGAAACCGACGGACGGCGAAGTCCATACGACCCTCGACCTCTCCCGCGCAAGCTTTGACGGCGAGAAGTACGGCCTTTACAACGAAGGAAATAAGGACGGTTTCTTCTGGACCATCGAAGCAAATAAACAGATCCAGGGCAATTTCAAGGACGGCTGGGGACGCCATGTCATCAACCATCTCAATGCAGAATCCTTCGCAGGCAAGATCGGCTATGACCTGGGCAATGACTCTTCCGTCACATTATCCTATGAAAAATACAATGCCGACTACACCCGTCCTGACTATGGATCCAATGATCCGACAAAAGACTTTGGCAAGAAGGACAGTGACCGCATCGCACTCCAGTACAATGCGCGCATCAATGACCGCCTGACCAACCGCCTCTCCATGTACCAGAACCGTTATCATCTCCAGGATGACTACAATAATGCAGGCAGCTCTGGTACTACAGACCTCCGCCTCAAGACACGCGGTATTTCCGATCAGCTCACCTACACCATGGAAGGCCAGACCATCATCGGCGGCTTCGACCTCTACCAGGATTCCGTTCCTTACTATGCGGAAGTTGCCGGCATGCAGGGCAAGCATGCGACAAACTTTGGCTTCTACGTACAGGACAAGTGGGACATCAATGACCGCTGGAACGTCACCCCTGGCGTACGCGTCGAACACAATACGGACTACGGCACCCGCACCACACCGAGCCTTACCGTCGGCTACAAGATCAGCGACAACACGAACTACTATGCAAGCTACAAGAAGTTCTTCAACGCACCGAGCCTCATGCAGATTTACTATGATAATTATCATACTATACCTAACCCGGACCTCGATCCGGAAGAAGGCTACACCGTTGAGCTCGGCGCCAACCATATCTTCGACGATACCCTGTCCGGAAACATCAGCGTATACCGCCAGTTTGCCAAGAATCTCATCTCCTGGGGTTATTCCAGTAAGGGCACCCAATACCTCAATACAGGAAAGACCATCAATACCGGCGTGAACATGTCCCTCACGAAGAAATTCTCCGATCATCTCTCCGGCACCCTGGGCTACAGCTACTTCGATGGAGACATCAGAAACGATTCCCGCGTTTACATGCCGAAGCATGAACTGAATGTAGGCCTGAATTACACCGATAAGAAATTCGATGCATACATCAATGGCCGCGGCGTCATGGACCGCTATACATCCACAAAGAGCTCTTACGGAGTCAGTGAAAGCAAAACGATGAAGGATTACTCCAGCTTCTGGGTATGGGATATCGGCGCTGACTACAAGATCACCAAGGAAGCTGCCATCTATGCCCGCGTGAACAACGTCTTCGACCAGTTCTACACGAACATCGGCTCTTCCTCTCCCAGCTACGGTCCGTCCGGCACCTGGTTCGCAGCTCCTGGAAGAAACTACGAAGTCGGCATGCAGTACCGCTTCTAATCCCTTTCTAATTTCATTTCCTTAAAAAGGTCTTGCAATCCAAGTGGAAAAAGTATAAGATAGTTGGGATAAAATTTTACAGTCGCTTAGAAAACACGGAAGGAGGCTCTTCAGATCACACTGAAGGCCTCCTTTTTTCTGAGCCAGTATTCCTGACGGAGGGATCTATTCATGGAAAAACACATCATAGAAGTAGATGAGAGGCTGCCTCTGCTTCCTACCATTCCACTCAGCCTGCAGCACCTATTTGCCATGTTCGGTTCGACCGTCCTCGTCCCGTTCCTCTTGAACGTCGACCCCGCGACCTGCCTTTTCATGAACGGCATCGGCACACTGATTTACCTCACCATCTGCAAATGGAGACTTCCGGCTTACCTCGGCTCCTCCTTCGCTTTCATTTCGCCAGTCCTCGCCGTCACCTCGACCGCAGGCATGTCCTACGCAGACGCGCAGGGAGGCTTCATCGCCTTCGGCCTGTGCTTCATGCTCCTCGCCTTCATCGTCAAGAAAGCAGGCGTCGAATGGATAGACGTCCTCTTCCCTCCGGCAGCCATGGGCTCCATCGTAGCCATCATCGGCCTTGAACTCGCCCCGCTTGCCATGAGCATGTCCGGCTTCATCGGAGACCCTCAGGGCATGAGCGCAAGTACAGCCATCATTATTTCCATGTTCACCCTGATCGTCACCATCCTCGCTACCGTCCTTGGCCGCGGATTCATCGCCATCATCCCGATCCTGATTGGCGTCATTGCCGGCTACCTCCTCTCGATCGCCATGGGCGTCGTTGACTTCACCCACATCGAAGAAGTCGCATGGTTCGCACCGCCGACCTTCTATGCGCCGGCCTTCAACTTCTCCGCCATCATGATGATCCTCCCGGCCATCTTCGTCGTATTCGCCGAACACCTGGGCCACCTCTTCGTCACCAGCGACATCGTAGGCCGAGACCTCATCAAAGACCCGGGTCTCCACAGATCCCTCTTCGCAGACGGCCTCTCCAACATGATCTCCGGCTTCGTCGGCTCCACCCCGAACACCACCTACGGTGAAAACATGGGTGTCATGGCCATGACCGGCGTCTACAGCACCTGGGTCATCGGAGGCGCAGCCGTCTTCGCCATCATCTTCTCCTTCATAGGAAAAATAGCAGCCATCATCCACGCCATCCCCACCCCCGTCATGGGCGGCGTCTGCATCCTCCTCTTCGGCTTCATCGCAGCATCCGGCATCCGCATGCTCATCGAAAAGAAAGTCGACTACACCAAATCCAGAAACCTCATCCTGACAGCAGTCACCATGATCAGCGGCCTCTCCGGCGCCACCGTAGGCATCGGACCCATCCAGCTCAAAGGCATGGGCCTCGCCACCGTAGTAGCCATGATCGTCTCCCTCTGCTTCCTCTTCTTCGACAAAACACACATGTCCAACGAAAACTAACCCGTCATCTCCCAGACCCGCTGTAATATAATTAAATAGACATCGTGATTGACCGGGAGAGCCCCTTTGCTGCCAAGCAGAGGGGTTCTCTCGTGGGAGAAATGGGCAAGCGAAGCGAGGTTTGCTTGTTTTCCATCAGCCAGAGGCTGGTTTAAGGGTGTTAACCTTGCTCCGAAGGAGAAGGTCCTGGCGGAGCCAGGGAATGAGATGCAGTTCCCGCGATTCCATCGCGGTTGTAAGGTGTTTTCGAGCGTAGCGAGGTTGTACTGTTTTAAACTCGCCTTCCCAGACGGGGAAGGCGCCCAGCCTCGATACTGATGCCGGGCGGATAGGGTTGATTATTCATCGGTCTTTAAAATCTAAAAAGGTTCCTACGAGCGAAGCGAGGTTGTATGGTTTTTTATCGAGCAACGCGAGGTTTAAGGGTGTTAACCTTGCTCCGAAAGGAGAAGGTGGCGCCGAAGACGACGAATGAGATGAAGTTCTTACAGCCGCAGGCTGGTTTTATGGTGTTTTCCACGAACGAAGTTCGGTTTAAGGGTGTCAGAGCTCGCCCCGTAGGGTAGCGAGGTTGTACTGTTTTAAACTCGCCTTCCCAGACGGGGAAGGCGCCCAGCCTCGATACTGATGCCGGGCGGATAGGGTTGATTATTCATCGGTCTTTAAAATCTAAAAAGGTTCCTACGAGCGAAGCGAGGTTGTATGGTTTTTTATCGAGCAACGCGAGGTTTAAGGGTGTTAACCTTGCTCCGAAGGAGAAGGTCCTGGCGGAGCCAGGGAATGAGATGCAGTTCCCGCGATTCCATCGCGGTTGTAAGGTGTTTTCGAGCGTAGCGAGGTTGTACTGTTTTAAACTCGCCTTCCCAGACGGGGAAGGCGCCCAGCCTCGATACTGATGCCGGGCGGATAGGGTTGATTATTCATCGGTCTTTAAAATCTAAAAAGGTTCCTACGAGCGAAGCGAGGTTGTATGGTTTTTTATCGAGCAACGCGAGGTTTAAGGGTGTTAACCTTGCTCCGAAAGGAGAAGGTGGCGCCGAAGGCGACGAATGAGATGTAGTTCCCCGCGATTCCATCGCGGTTGTAAGGTGTTTTCGAGCGCAGCGAGGTTGTACGGTTTTCTCATTTCCCTCGAACCCCGCTCGGTCGTATTGTTTTCCCTTGTCTCCCGATTTTCTCCCTCCCACAAAAAAGGAGCTGCAGAAATGATTCCACATTTCTGCAGCTCCTTCTATATTGTTCTCCTAAATCCCCTCATCCATACAATACTTCTATTTCATGCTCAGCCTCAGAAATAGTTTGTTTGTCAAAAACCCGTGCTTTTTCAAAGGCAGAGACGCATTCGTCCCTGAATGCAGACGTCATGGTAAACAGCATCGAATCAGTATCAATATTACATAACTCCAATGTATACTGATCCCTTGTGAGATATCCGGAAATCATGTATCTCTCTCCCCTGAACATGAACTCCATCTCAGGATTATAGGCCAAATCATCCATAAATTCTGTAAAAGTCTTTCCGGTCATTTCTTGATTCTCCTATAATATCCAGCTTCCGCCACTCTATTCCTCTTCGCCATCACTTCTCCGGCTTTTTAGCCACATCCCACGGTTCTGCCTCAAGAATCGATCCACTCAATATCCTGTTCTACTTCCAAAATTGTTTTTCCATCAAACAGTGGAGCCTTCAGAAGATCCTGCACGCCTTCATCAATCGTCGCGCCGTCATGATTCCAGAGATCATTGTCATCTGGAGGATTGCATGCATACAGTTCCATATGGACCGTATGATCATTTGGCATATACCCTTGATACCAGTATGTTATGCCCTTGTAGATAAATGCTGTGTTCTGGCAGGTATAAAGGTACTCCACGAAATCCTCGACCGTTCCGCCCTTCATATATTTCCCCCCTTTAAAATACGTATTTTATATTTCCGCTCTAAAAATTCTCTTACCATTATTATATAACAGAACCGGCACCTATACAGGAAATAGGAAGGTGTTCCTCCCCCTCCCTTTCTCTATTTCGAAATTTCATGATACAATATAAGAAAGAAGTTCTGTAAGGGAGGCGGGAGCATGCAGCAAGATACCGGAATCGATCCGGACAGCCTGAGAGTGCTGTCCATGTTATCCGAAAAACAGCGCGACTGCGCTTTGACACTTTATGCGAACCGGGAGAAAAAGAAGTCCCTCGCCTACGTCTTCTGGATCGTTGGCGCCGTCTACTACTTCTACCTCGACCGCCCCGCGCGGAATACCGTCCTCTGGATCCTCTGGTTCGTCATCGTCGGCTTCGTCTGGTGGATCGTCGACCTCTTCCACATCGGCCGCATGGTCGAAGAACGGAACAAAGAAGTCATCGAAGAATGCATGCGTGAAGCCGTCCGCATCTACCCCGACCCCGTAAGCATGAGCCCGGAGAACGTCGTTACCATAGACAACGAAGTCTAAAGGAGAATTACCATGGACTTAACAGAAGAAATCGCAAAAATGAATTTCTATAAAACCTTCGAACCATACATCGACCCATCCGTCACCATGGAACAGCGGATGAAAGGCGACATCAGACTCAGAGAAGGCGCACCCGAAGAAGCCAAACAGGCCCTCGCCAAATGGATCGCCATGAAAATGAAGAGCCGCCTCTTCTAAAGGAGAAACTATGACGAGAGGAAACATCCTGACCGAAGAAGAAATAGCGCGCCTCGCCGCCCTCCCCGAGAAACAAAGGGACTACGCCGTGAAGATTTATGCTGCCCGCGAAAAGAAAAAATCCACCGCCTACATCCTCTGGCTCTTCTTCGCCGTCTATTACTTCTATCTCGGCCATCCTGTGAAGAACATTATCTTCTGGCTGCTATGGACCTGCTTTATCGGAGAAATCTGGTGGATCATCGACCTCTTCCGCATCTCCGGCATGGTAGACAGGAAGAATGAAGAAATCCTCCTCCAGTGCATCGCAGAAGCCCGGCAGCTCTATCCGGGAGTTACAGGAACCATGAAAGTTCAAATCATCAAACCCGACCAAACGCAAGAATAAACAAACGGAGGGAAGAATTGCCTTTGACCTTGCCCTGGAAGGAAAGGTGTAAACGGATACAGCGTTTCCCAGGCTGCAAGCCGGCTGTATGGTTTTTCATGTTTTACTTTTCCCTCGAGCGTAGCTCGGTCGTACGGTTTTAATTTAATTTCCCCCACCAAAAAGGACCGTCGAAATCCTCAATCATTTCGACAGTCCTTTTTCTGTTTTTTGTTTTGTTATTTCGGTTTTTCTCTTTCTATTTTTCTTTTTTTCTTTCCCTTTCCTACATTCCTTTTTCCTTCAAGTACGCCTTCACCGCGCCGCTGGCGCCGATCCGGTCGCATCCGGCAGCAAGGAAGTCTTCCATTTCCTTCTTCGTATGGATTCCGTCTGCCGCTTTGATCTTCACATTCTTTCCAATGTGCTTTTTGAAAAGCGCAATATCCGAGAGATCCGCGCCTTTTGTCGAGAACCCGGTCGATGTCTTGATATAATCCGCCCCGCCCTTTGTGACGCATTCGCACGCAAGGATCTTCTCCTCTTCCGTCAAAAGGCAGGTCTCGATGATGACCTTCAGCACATGATCCCCGATCGCCTCTTTGACCGCCGCGATTTCGTCCGTGACGTACTCCGCATTCCCGTCTTTCAGCGCGCCGATGTGGAGGACGATGTCGATCTCATCCGCCCCGTCAAGGACCGCCTGCCTGGACTCGAAAACCTTCGCCGCCTTCGACATATTTCCCAGCGGGAACCCTGCGACAGCGCAGATCCGGAGTCCCGGATGACGTTCCCGAATTTCCTTTACAAACGATGACGGCACACAGACAGACGCCGTATGATACATCTCCGCTTCCTCACAGAGCTTCTCGATTTCCCCCTTCGTCGCCGTGGCCGCAAGGAGTGTATGGTCTACATGAGGCAGTATTTCTTCAAATGTCATGATGGCTCCTTATAATATGAAAATAGCATTTGTATGCTGATGAATTCTTTCTTATAGTATACATGAAATGAAATTTCTCTGCTCATGCATAAAAGCAGTCCTTTCCGTGCTATACTGTATAATGCTTCTAGTGAACTCAGAAACAGAAAGGTCTTTAAAATGATTTCTTTTCTAAAGAAACACAGAAAATATATAGCGGCAGCGGCGGCTTTGATGATATTGTCGCTGCCTGCGCTTTACTCTTCCGTCATGCCGACTGTCACTTCCTACCTCTCGCCGGCAGGGGACGCAGCTGTCCCGCGTGAGAAACCGTCCGCACTGAGGCCGGGTGACACGATTGGTATCGTTGCGCCCGGGACGCACGGCGGAATGACGGATTATAACCAGGCCATCCATTTCCTGGAAGAAATGGGATACAAAGTGAAACTGGCCTCCTCGGTTACTGACGATTACGGCTATCTCGCGGGGAGCGACGAAGAGCGAGCTGCAGATATCAATAACTTCTTCAAAGACGACTCCGTGAAAGCCATCGTCTGCCTCCGGGGCGGCTATGGCTCGGCCCGTCTTCTCTCGCTTCTCGATTATTCCATGATTGAAAAACATCCAAAGCTTTTCGTGGGTTTTTCCGACGTGACAGCGCTCCATGCAGCCCTCGGCGAAAAAAGCCATCTCGTCACCATCCACGGCCCCATGCTCAGCAATTTCAAAGGAGAAAACTTTACACCTTTCACGCTCTACAATTTTGAAAACGGGCTGACGGGAAGTTTGCCCACCGGGGAAATCCGCATGCCGCAGGGTACATCGCTCAAGACTGTCGTGCCCGGGAAAGCTAGCGGTCGCTTGATCGGAGGAAATCTGACCGTTGTCGTCTCTCTTTGCGGAACTCCTTATGAACTGGATGGCAAGGGCGACATTCTTGTTCTCGAAGATACAGGCGAAGACCCGTACCGCATCGACCGCCTGATGCAGCAGCTCTGGCAAAACGGCCTTCTCAAGAGAGTTTCTGCTATCGCATTCGGCGACTTCTACAGCCCAAGTCCCAAAAACGGGGAGTTTTCGACAGATCAAGTTCTCGACTACTATGCAAAACTGTCCGGCAAGCCTGTGATCCGCGGCCTCCCTATCGGGCATGGTGCAAACAATCTCTTCCTTCCGCTAGGCGTCAAAGCAACGATAGATACAAAAGAGGACGGCAGTGCGACACTGTCTATCGATGAGAATTATTTGAAACAATGAAAGTGAGAAATTATGAAACTGAAATTCCCCCTTCGTTACTACAGCTTCACGACAGTTCCCAAGGAATTTACGCCGAAATCCAGCCTTCCTGACGGCGGATCCATAGAACTCGGCGAAATCCTTGCTGGAATTTCATCAGCGCCGGCAGAGGTTTCAGCACTGACACCATATCTTTTCGTTCTCTTTGAGACGGAAAACGGCGCGGCTTCCTGGCAGTATTTAGATCTCGCGGGCGAAACGAAAAGAATACATTTCACAAACGAAGAAAGTTACGTCACATGCGAAAAAGTAACATTCGAAAATGGAGCCTACATGTACAGACTGGACGAAGTCTACCTGAAACGATAAAGAAAATGAATATAAAAACTGCGGAGATCATATATTTCTGCAGTTTTTTATTTACATGACTACATTTGTCATTCTATTTTTTATAATAAAGATAGTGATAAGCAAAAATTTCCTATTTTTCACGAGCGCAGCGAGGTTTAAGGGTGTTGACCTTCCCAGACGGGGAAGGCGAGTATTAGCGGCGCTCTGGGAAGGCAAGTGTTGGCGATGCTCTGGAAAGTCAGGACTCAGTACATCGCAGTTTCATTTCCACACAAAAAAGACGTGTCCATTTGCGGCACGTCTTTTTTTGTTTTCTTGTGTTCCCTGTCGTTCTGTTTTCCCCGGTTTTCCTTTACCTATCTATCTGCACGGTTCTCGTCAAATTATCGAGTGTCTCGTGTTTGTCCATGTCGTAGGTTTTGATGACGATTTTGTCTTTGTAGAGGTAGAGGGAGTTGGTCCAGATGGTCTTGCCGTCCCAGGTGGGGTTGTAGACATCGAGGATCTTTCCGTGGTAGTAGTTGATGTCGTTATCAAATGTGGGCTGGGTCGGCGGGGTGTGAGTGTGGCCGGAGACCCAGAGTTTGATCTGCGGGTTCAGAATGAGGATCTGGTCGATCTTGGCGGATGGCTGGGCGAAGCTTCTCGGGCTTCCCACTTTGTCGTTATAAGGGATCAGTGTCCCGGTCAGCGGGGCGTGGAAGAAGACGATGGTTGGTTTCTTCTTGTTGGCGTCGAGTGTCTTCTTGAACCATTCGAGTTCGTCCTTGGACATTTCTGTCGGAAGGTTTCCTGTCACGTCATCGGTCGAGAGGAAGATGAGGAGGTAGCCCATCATTTCCTTCGTGCTGTGCAGGGGGCTGAAGACCTTCTGGTAATTCTCGAGGTGCTGTTTCTTCACGCTTTCGCTGGCGGAGATGACGTCGCCTTTTTTTGTAAAGACATCCCGATAGAAGATTTCATGGTTGCCTGCGGTGAATACCTTCGGCTTGTTCAGGTTGTCGGTGAAGACTTTGACGGTGTTCATCTCGTCCATGGTGCCGGTAAGGGCGACCATATCGCCCGGGAATGCGACGAGGTCTACGTCGTCCCAGCCGTTGATTTCCTGAAGGCACTTCTGCTTGTTGTCGATTTTATACTGGCGGAGTTCCGGATCGTCCGTGCCTGTCTTTGTCGGGTAGTGGAGGTCGGAGATGACGACGATTCTCTCATAGTCTCGTCCGTCCGGTGCACTGCTTGCGACTTTGCCGCTCGTGGCGGAGCCAGAGCAGCCGGAAATGGTCATGGCAAAGGCTGCGGCCGCCAGAAAGAGTCCTATTTTCTTATTCAATTTCACCCCTTCTTTCATAATTTTCTACGTCCTATATTTACCTCCATTATACAATTTAAGCTATGATTTAAGAAGACAGGCGCATGCCCGCCCCTCTGTTTTATGATTTTATGCCCTGCCCGAAGTGCCTCAAAATTTTTTATGGTGCGGCTTAATCTGTAAGAAATCGGAAAAATTTTCAAAAATCACTTGCGCGTTTCCGGATTTCCTGTATAATACAGACAACATATTTCCAAAGAAAAAGGTATTGACGGAAAAAAGTAGGATTACGGAGCCTCTCAGAGAGCCGGTGGATGGTGAAAACCGGCAGGTGAAGCAGTGTGAAGTTCTTTCCCGAACCGCAGAGCTGAAATTTCAGTAGGTTTTGCCGGAAGCCCCCGTTAGCTGGCGTTCAAGTTGATCCGTATGTGCAGGGTGGTCCCTCGAAATTTTCGAGCCTTGGAATTGCTCTTTTTTATTTATACGGGTAAGCAGGGTGGTACCGCGATCTCATCGTCCCTATTAGGGGCGATATTTTTTTGGAAATTTTAATTCAAGGAGGCCCGCTATGGAAAACTCACTCATTCAAATCCTCATCATCTGCGCCTACATTGGCGTGCTCTTCCTGATCAGTGCGTACGTGAAGTACCGTTCTTCCGGTTCGGTCGAAAACTACGTGCTCGCGGGAAGAAAGCTGACGACTCCGCTCGTCATGGTTTCCGTGGTCGGCCTGGCTGTCGGCGGCGCGTCTACAATCGGCGTGGCTGAGCAGGCGTACACGAAGGGCCTCTCGGCCGGCTGGTACACCGCTGCCTGGGGCATCGGCGCCATTGTCATGGGCCTCACGGTCGCTAAAAGGTACCGCCGTATGAACATCACGACCGTGCCGGAACTCTTGGAAAGATACTATGGAAGAAACAGCATGATCGCAGGGATTGCCTGCCAGATCCTCGTCCAACTCGTCATCATGAGCCTCCAGTTCGTCGCTGGCGGCGCCATCCTCTCGGCTCTCCTTCCTGATTTCTTCACGCCTCTTACCGGCATGCTGATAAGCGCCGTCGTCTTCATCGGCATCACCCTGATCGGCGGCATGTGGTCCGCCAGCCAGTCGAACCTCCTGAACGTCACCCTCCAGTACATCGGCATCACCGTCGCTTCCTGGATCATCGTCCAGCTGGCCGGCGGCATGGCGAACGTCGCCCTTCACATGCCCTCCATCCACTCCCTCGACTTCATCAGCGGCGTGGGCGGAATGACCATCACCACCTGGATCGTCGTCCTCATTACCGTGAACCTCTCCCTCCAGGCCATCATCCAGATTTCCCTCGGTGCCAAAGACGTCCGCACCGCACAGAAAGGCTTCATCATCGGCGGCCTCATTATGCTCCCCGTCGGCTTCCTCTCCGCGCTCCTGGGCGTCATCGCCGCTGAAATGTACCCGGATATCAACGCAGCCACCGCCCTTCCGCGCCTCATCATGACGCTCAATCCATGGATCGCAGGCATCACCCTCGCCTCCCTCTGGGCCGCCGACGTCAGCACCGCATGCAACCTGCTCCTCTCCGCCGCCACCCTCTACTCCCACGACATCCATAAACGCTTCGTCGATCCATCCATGACGGAAAGGAAATACATGAAAATCACCCGCCTCTCCGTCCTTGCCCTGGGTCTTCTGACCCTCGGCTTCGCCCTCACCATCAGCGGCATCATCTCCACCCTCATGGCCGGCCTCTCCCTCATGACCGCCTTCGCCGTCATCGTCCTCATGACCATGTACGCCCCGCGGCTCTGCTCCAGAAGCGCCGCCCTCTACACCCTCCTTGCCTCCATCGCCGTCCTCGTCCTCTGGATGCTCGTCCCCGCCGTCCGCATCCTCCCCCACGTCATCTACGCCGAATGGATTGTCTGCGCCCTCACCTTCGGAGGAGTCAGCCTCATAGAAAGAAAACCCATCCGCGACTACGAAACACCAGTAGAAATACCGGCCGCTGCGGAAGAAGCATAAAGAAATCCAAAAGGACCGTGCCAAGTATAATCACAAGGCATGGTCCTTTTTTCGTAATATATGCACACGCTTACTCAGAATCTCCTGCTAATCGTCGCGGAGTAGGTGAAG
Organism: Dialister sp. CAG:357; assembly: GCF_000435155.1. Taxonomy (NCBI): domain Bacteria; kingdom Bacillati; phylum Bacillota; class Negativicutes; order Veillonellales; family Veillonellaceae; genus Dialister; species Dialister sp. CAG:357. Next base: position 17,382 of record NZ_FR896476.1, read on the forward strand.
CCTTTTTTCTTGCCGGTCCATCCTCTGACGCGGAGGTCCAGGCCCCATGGATCTTCTTCGGTGACCTTGGTCTGCCAGCCGAGTTCGAGGAAAGCGCTCGAGCCTTTCAGGCTGGAGGACGGGGTGCTGTAGTCGCCGTGCTATGCTTTGGCTTTGCCTGCGGATTCGTAGTCCCAGGCGATGCCTGCGTAGTAGGATTTGCTTTCATTTTTATTCTTTGTCCAGCGAAGGCCGAGTCTGGTGCGGAAGGAGTCTACGCTGTCCAGTTCATATGTGGTATTGCCAAGGTCATTCTTGATCAGGATGGTATCGCTGCCCAGGCGGGCCCAGTACAGTTTGCCATAGAGGTCGTATTCGTTCGTATCGCGGACGTATGTCTTTCCAAGGCCGAGGTGCGCTGCGATGTAGTTGGAATCGGTGTCGTACCTGATGTGATTGCCGGAAACGGTGCCGTGGAGATCGCCGTCGAGGTGACCGGTGCGGATCATGCCTTCGTAATGGAAGCCGTCGTCTTTATCCCGGCGGATGAGGATGCCGCCGCCGATATAGTGCTGGTCTCCGTCGGAGCGGGCGTCTTCATAGTGGACGGTGTAGTTTCCATCCCCGTATTCAAAGAACGGCATGATGGTATCGATATAATCCTCATGATATGACCGTTTCACGAAGCCCACTTCGCCGTTGAATCCGTTCGAATCGACTTCAGAACCTGTATCATAGCGCAGGTTGTGGCCGCCGAGGACGACGTAAGGGATGAATTTCGCCTTGATGGAGTGGTCTTCGATCCAGCCTGCCTCGTGCGCAGCAAGGGCGCTTTCGAAGCCTTCATTGACCGCCAGATCGCTGCCTTCGCTGATAAGCGTCGTGCCGGATTCCCTTTCGTCCGGTATGACTTTCGTCCCCGGGTCCGTGGTGATCGGACTGTCGCCCGGGACATAGAGGACGATGGTATTCGCATCCTGTTTCTTGATTCCAACGGTCCTCTGCAGAAGGTTGACGTCCGTCACCTGGTCCTTGCCGTCCATCATGCCGTAAGTCGTTCCTTCCGTCAGGATCGGACTTTCCGTCGTATGGATCAGGTTGATGACCTCACTGGGGTTAAGCTGAGTCGTATCTTCGACAGCCGCCCTGATGGCCGCGCCGGAAACGTCTGCTGCGTCCGTGACTTCGAGCATCGTTTCCCCGGCCGTCGTACCGGCGGGTACGTAGAAATTGAGTGTCTGGAAATATTTCAGATTCTTCACGGTGACATCTTTGACGTAGAAATTGAGGCTGTTGCCGCTGCTTTCTGTCGTGCTGTATCCGCCGTAGAGGCTGGCAGCAGGCGCAATCGTGCCGCCCTTAATTGTGACGGTATTATCCAGCGCGCTTCCGTTTGCCGCGTAGCCGCCATAAATATCGTCATTGACCGAGCCTGCGTTCAGCGTGACGCTGTTTCCTTCAGCATTACCCGTCCCCATGACGGAACCGCCGTATGTCTTGCCGGCCACAGTACCGCCGTTCAGGGTGACTTCATTTCCTTCAGCCGTTCCTGTCATGGATGCCTGGATCTGCGCGAGCTGGGTCTGGATGGCAGCCACGCGCGCCTTCTTATCCTCATCACTCAGATTCGTATTGCTGTTAATTTTTTCGATGGCCTCTTCCGCCGACTCCAGCAGCGCCGGGTCGATCTGCTGGATGCCGCCGTACACATTGCCGTCTGCCTAGGCGTTATACTGGATGGTGATAATATTTTTTGAAATAGTACCCATGTAGACATCGCCGCCTGCGGCATCGCCCTTGACCTCGCTATTTTCCTTGATGGTCAGCGAGTTGCCCGAAGCCTCTCCCCTTGCCGAGGATCCGCCTGTTGCATTTCCTTCCAGTACACTCGTGCCGGAGAGTACGGCTTCATTTCCATCTGCGCCTTCCTGGGCATAGCCGCCATACGCATCAGATCTTGCCGTGCCCGCGCTGAAGGTCAGCTTGTTCTCATTCGCCGTGCCTGTGTTGGAGTAACCGCCAAACAAGCTGCCTTCCACACGGCCGCCTGCAACGGTCAGCGTATTCTCCAGAGCGTCCGCCGAATCCGTAAAACCGCTGTATACATTGCCCGATACAGTGCCGCCGGTGATTTCCACATAGTTATTGAGAGTCTCTCCGCCATTATTGCTGCCGCCGCCCGTCAGATCGCCGCCTACCGAGCCTCCGCTCATGAAGACCTGATTGCGCTCGACCGTTTCGGACGATATGAAACCGCCCTGATACCCGGCGAAGGCCGACCCTGCGATTTCCGCACTATCCTGAATGTACAGGATATTCCCTGCTGCCGCTCCGATGTTGGTAAAGCCGGCATAGACGGAATTGGTATCGCTGCTTCCTGCCTGGCCCGTCCCCTTGATGACTGCCTGGTTATCCAGTACGTCGCCGTACGCCGTATAAACGCCGTACACCGTATTCTCGTTTACATTTCCTCCGGTCACATTGACTTTATTTCCGGAAATAAGGCTTCCTGCCCGGGTATAGCCGCCCATGATCTCGCCATGAATATCCGCATCATCCTCGATGTTTACGATATTCCCGGAAGCGTTTCCATCAATCGTATAGCCGCCATAGACCGCGTTGCTCTTACCGGTCACGGCCGCGCTGCCTTTGATCGTCACGACGTTGTCATTGGCATTTCCTTCCCCTGTCTCACCGCTGAAAACACTATAGACCGTGCCCCCGCTCATGGTGACCTGATTGGACAAAACATCACCGGTACCGTCGCCAACTCCATTGATCCCGACAGCGACCCCGCCTTCTACAGTGCCTTCGACCGTGCCGCTTTCTATATACACCGTATTATGCACGGCTGCGCCGCCGCCTTCCGACTCAGCCACACCGCCGCCCACAATGTCCGACGGTCCTAAAAGACCGTCTTCATCCAGCCGGATCGTCAGCGTATTCCACTCGGCATTCCCCCAGCGCGACCAGCCTCCTGCAGACGCCCCCAACACCTTCGCCGGGCCGGAAAGAGTCAGCGCATTTTGAAGCGCACTCGCCCCTTCCTCTATCGTATAGCCCCCATACGCATTCGCCTGCGTGCCAGAAGAAACTGTCACCGACAGATTCTTCACATCTGCAGCAAAAACAGGCGCCATCGCCCCGCCGAGCAGCAATGCCGCCATAATCGATAACCGTAATAAAGCATCCCGTCTCCCCATGATGATCCCCACCCCTTGAAGACAAATAAACACTTTCTTACTATTCCCTATCTAAAATATAACATGGAAGATGGTCGATTTAAATTATCCGAAAGTATACTTTTAGGCAGATTTTATGGGACTTTACGACAATTTTGAGAGACTTTGTGCAGGATACTTTTGAATCAGGAAATCCGAAAAAACAGTGCTTTCCAATTGCACCTTTACAACCGCAGCCGAGGGCGAGATGGAAAGAAGAAAACCGGGGAAAGTGGCGCGCATGCGCTGAAAACATCATCTCCTCGAGCGCAGCAAGGTCGTCCTGTCTTCACTCTTCCACTTACCCATCTGCCCCCAACCGCCATAAAATTTTCCTTTTATTTCATCGAATAATTTACATTTTTTTATGGCTTATTTCCTTTTGATACAAAGGAATCTCATTTATAATAAAGATAGGATAAAGTGTTTTATACTTTCTTTATATATCCGGCTGGTTTTAGCGTGCGCTGCTTTTGCGCACTGGTCATAGAAAGAAGGCGAGTAAAATGGACGCGGTCTGGAATTTCTTTGGCGACTGGAACGTGGATTTCTGCCTTGCCTCGATTCCGATCCTCCTTCTTTTCCTTCATTTCTATATGAAGAACCGCGAAATCCCGCTGAAAGATACCCTCTATTTCAGGGACACGATGGTCATGACCCTCGTCACCATCCTCTTTGGCATCGTGGGAGCTGCCGTCTGCGCGCACTGGAAGCAGGTGCCCTACTGGCTGATCTAACTTTTCAACGTCCTTTACTACATAGGCTCCCTCCTGACCGCTTTCTGCGCCTTCCGCTACACAATGGAAACGCTCCACATGGCTGACCGGATCGACAAGAAATGGTTCACGCTCTCCGCCATCCCCGTCGCGGTGATGGCCATCGTCGTCATCACTACACCATGGCATGCGTGCTTCTTCACCATCGACCCTGACCTCGGCGTCCTCCAGGGACCCCTCTATGTGCCTTTCTATGGATTCTTTCTCTTCTACCTCGTCTTCTGCTTCATCGCAGCGGCTACATCGGAAATCAAGGAAAACAAAGAACAGATCGACGGCCTCCTCCTCTCCGGCGCCCTGATTGCCGCCGGCACCATCCTCGAAGCCATCGACTGGCAGACTCTTTTCCTGCCCTTCTTCATCACACTCGGCGTTTCCTGTATTTACATCACCGTCAGGAACCCGGACCTCTTCAAGGACAAGAAAACCGGCCTCCTCTCCAGTGCTGCCTTCAATCTCCTCATGAAAGAGCCGCTGAGACACCATCAGGCCTGCGGCTTCGGATTTGCCATCCGCAGCTACAACCAGTGCCGCGTCTCCTATGGAAGCGCCGTCGTCGACCGCTACCTTTCCCATTTCGGCGAATACATCAGGAACGAATTTCCGAAGAAATACTGCTTCTATCTCGATAACGACCATTTCCTCATCGTTTCCCCGGGCTTCATGGACATTCATGCGGACATTGCCAAAATCCATCAGCAATTCAAGGACCCATGGATCAGGGAAGGCGAATCCGCCTCCTTTGACATCGGCTGCTGCTACATCGACAACCGCCTCAACTACTCTAGCCCTGCCGAACTCCGCGAATCTCTGGAGCTTGCCTTCAACGACATCGACACCCTCGAGCACAAGGACATCGTCGTCGACGAGAAATACAAACAGCGCGCCGAGCGCCAGACCCACATCCGCAAAATCCTCCGCAAAGCCATCGAAACCGACTCCATCGAAATCTTCCTTTAGCCGCTCATGGATGCCAAGACAGAAGAACTCACCGGTGCAGAAGCCCTCGCGCGCCTCCGTGACGACGACGGCACTATCATACCGCCGGGTGATTTTATCGAGCTCTCCAACTCCATCGGCGTCATCAACGCCCTCGACGATCAGGTCTTTGATAAGACCTGCCAGTTCATCAGCGCAGGCGGCCTTACCCGCTGCAACATGAACTGGATCCACGTCAACCTCGCTCCCACCCAATGTCTGAACCTCGACCTTGCCGACCACCTGAACGAAATCCGCCGCAGATACTTCATCCCCTTCTTCACCATCCGCCTCGAACTCATCGAAGACGGAGCGCTCAACCCGAACGGGAAAAAGCAGATCAACCTCCTCAAGGGAATGGGCTTCGACATCGTCCTCGACGACTACGGCACCGGCTACTCCAACGCCAGCCGCATGAAAGACCTCCCCTTCAGCGAGATCAAGATCGACATCTCCCTCGTCAAAGACTACTGCAGCCATCCCGACCCCTACCTTCCGAACCTCGTCTCCACCATGCATGCCCTGGGCCTCATGATCACCGCCGAAGGCATAGAAACAAAAGAAATGGCCGACAAGATGAAAGCCCTCGGCGTCGACCACCTTCAGGGCTACTACTACTCCAAGCACCTCAGCATCCCCGACTTCCTCCAGAAATACAGCAAATAGCCCCCTCCAAGGACATGACTTCTTCCCTATCTTATGAGTCATGTCCTTTTTTATTGGGGGAAATTGGAAAAATGGAAAGCATTTAAAACCGGAAAACCAGACTAACGTCTGTCCGAAATGCAACTCATCCGCCCGACATCAGAATTTGAGGTCGGGCACCTTCCCTTCCAGGGCAAGGTCAAATGCAAAACCATACAACCTCGCTATCGCTCAAGAACTGCACTCCTTTCACCAGCGTCAGTATAAGGATAGGCTGGATCCACCCCGATGGGCAGTTTTTTCGATTCTGATGGATATCATCGAACGAGCACTTTATAGTTTATATTTACAGTGAACTCATTTAAATCGCCATTGATAGTAGCCGCGCTCGCCGGTACGGAAGGTTTTGACCTGCCCCAGCGGGGAAGGCGTCTGGCCTATCTTTTAACTGTTGCCAGAGAAAGGGGTGCAGTATTCATTGGTTTTTAAAATATGAAAAGGTTCTGCGAGCGTCAGCTCGGTCGTATGGTGTTTTGCGAAGCTGGCTTGTTTTCCAATTTCGTTCTGTTTTCCCCTCGAGCACCCCGTCTCCTCCCCTCCCCATTTCCTCATGTTAAGCGCGGCGAAGTTGAGGGGGAATCAATCTCTTTTAATGCAGGATTTCCTCATATATCATCGACTCGTTTTCTTGAAGCGCGATTTCCTTCGATGAAAACGAGTCTTTTCTTTTTATCTTCAGGCTGTCTCGTCTTTCTCGGGCAAGCTTTTCCCTTTCCCCTTTGATTGGCAGTCTTTATGTCCTTGCATTTTCTTCACTGTATTTGCAAATGCTTATAATCTATAATAGGTATAGAATATGTATTTTATATAATTTTGATATAACTCCTTCATAGGTTCCGCCTTACAAGCTCTTGTTTTGAAAGAAGGTGAAGGACATGGATGCCATCTGGAAATTCTTCGGCGAGTGGGATGTCGATTTCTGCCTTGCCTCGCTGCCAGTGCTTCTTCTGTTCCTGCACTTCTATACAAGAAAGCTTCAGGTTCCTCTGAAGGATATTATTTGGCTCTTCACGGAAATTTGGGGGATGAATAA
>NZ_FR896477.1:0-6955 GCF_000435155.1 Dialister sp. CAG:357
CTTTTTATTTATTTCCATTTTCCATTTGAGAGAGGTAGACGCGCGTGCTATAATGATTAGTATTGTATTGTTATAAGAAGGAGTGGAAAAAGGCCTTCTTATGATATAATAAAAATGATTGATTCATTGATGAAGGAGGCGGCATAGATTGGAGAAACACGTCATTATCAATGTCACTTCCGTCCAGCGTGACGAGACCGGAAAGGATGAGAAAATCACCCTGGAAACCCCGGGCATTTACGGGGAAGAGGGGAATATGAGGTACGTCTCTTACCGGGAAACGAAACTAGCCGGCATGGAAGGCACGACGACGACGCTCCGCGTTTACGAGGACCACGTCAGCCTTTTGCGGGAAGGCACATTCCTGCAGGAGCAGGAGTACCGCATCGGCAAGTCATCGAAGTCGACCTATCAGACACTGATGGGACCCCTCGAAGTGACCGTCGTCACAAGGAGCATCGAAGACAGTCTTACAGGCGGCGAAGGCAAGGTCGTTCTGACCTACGACGTCGAGCTCAAAGGACTGTTTAACCATTTAAATGAAGTTGTAATAGAAGTGCGGGAGGATCCGGAGTATTCATGGAAGTCAGAGAACAACTGAAGGAAATCATTGAAAAAGCAAAGGACGCCGCCATTGCGGCAGGCGAGCTGCCGGAAGGGGAATACGCCCCCATGCAGCGTCTGGAAGTCCCGAAGTCCAAGGAATTCGGCGATTATTCCACCAATGCTTCCATGCGCTGGGCAAAAGCAGCGCACAGAGCGCCGCGCCAGATCGCGGAAGTGATCGTGAAACATATCGACACGCCCCTTGTTGCCAAGATGGATATCGCAGGCGCAGGGTTCATCAATTTCTTCCTGGCAGCAGACACCGTCTATGCCGAACTGGAAAAAATCCTGAAGACAGGCCCGTCCTACGGGGACCTTCCGAAAGACCAGAAGGACAGAATCCTCGTGGAATACGTTTCCGCCAACCCGACAGGCCCGCTTCACATCGGCCATGCCAGAGGCGCAGCATACGGTTCCGCTATGGTGAACCTGCTCCGCGCTGCCGGCTATGACGTCTATTCCGAATACTACGTCAACGACGCAGGCAACCAGATCGACCATCTCGCTGAATCCATCAATGCCAGATACCTCCAGCTCTGCGGCTACGACGCAGAAATCCCGGAAGACGGCTACCATGGACAGGACATCGTCGAAACAGCCAAGAGAATCCTTGAAAGAGACGGCAAGAAATACCTGGACATGAGCGATGAAGAACGCCTCCTGGCATTCAAGGACATCAGCCTCAACGAAAAACTCGACGCCCTCCGCAAGGACCTCCACGATTTCAACGTAGACTTCGACAACTGGTTCTCCGAAAAATCCCTCTATCCGGAACAGGTCGACAAGGCCTTAAAGGTACTGAAGGATGAAGACAACCTTTACGAAAAAGACGGCGCCCTCTGGCTCCGTACCACAAAGAACGGCGATGACAAGGACAGAGTCGTCATCCGTACCAACGGCGTGCCGACCTACTTCTGCTCCGACATCGCATACGTTGGAAACAAGATCGAAAGAGGATACAACAAACTCATCGACATCTGGGGCGCTGACCACCACGGATATATCATCCGCTTGAAGACGGCTATGAAATTCCTCGGATACAACCCCGATGATTTTGAAATCATGCTCCTCCAGATGGTTACCCTCCTCCGCGACGGACAGCCAGTCAAGATGAGCAAGCGTACCGGCCAGGCAGTCACCCTGCGTGAACTGATGGACGAAGTTGGCACCGACGCAGCACGCTATTTCTTCTGCGCAAGAACACTCGACTCCCAGATGGACTTTGACATCGATCTTGCCAAGAAACAGTCCAGCGACAACCCGGTCTACTACATCCAGTACGCCCATGCCCGCATCCACAGCCTCTTCGATCAGGCGAAAGAAGCAGGCGTGAAATGGGATCCGTCCTTCGCAGGCACCGATTTCTCCTACCTCAAGGAAGAATGCGAATTCGATCTCATCAAGAAAATGGAAAACTACCACCAGCTTCTGGCGGGCGCAGCCGTTGAAAGAGCACCGCAGCGCGTAGCCAAGTATGCTTACGAACTGGCAGCCCTCTTCCATCATTTCTACAGAGAATGCAGAATCCTCGGCGTCGATGCAAAGACCACCGAAGCACGCCTCGGCCTCATCACAGCCGTACAGTACGTCCTCGCGCATGCACTCGCCATCTTGGGCGTTTCTGCTCCTGAACATATGTAAAAATATATCCCGCCGTATTTCTTCCCATACGGGCCGGGAGTATAATAAAAGGAAGAAAATTCGATCGTTACTATCATTGAAAGAGGAGGTCTCATGACTAAATACATCTTCGTAACCGGCGGCGTCGTTTCATCTCTGGGCAAAGGCATCACGGCCGCTTCCCTCGGAAGATTACTCAAAAACAGAGGGTACAAAGTCACCATCCAGAAATTCGATCCATATATTAACATCGACCCCGGCACCATGAGCCCGTATCAGCACGGCGAAGTATTCGTCACTGACGACGGCGCCGAAACGGATCTCGACCTCGGCCACTATGAACGTTTCATCGACGAAAACCTCTCCAAGGCTTCCAACGTGACAACAGGCAAAGTCTACCAGTCCGTTATCAACAAAGAAAGAAAAGGCGAATACCTCGGATCCACCATCCAGGTCATCCCGCACATCACCAACGAAATCAAAGACAGAGTCCTCCGCGTCGGCCGCAATGACAATGCAGACATCGTCATCACCGAAATCGGCGGCACCGTCGGCGATATCGAATCCCTGCCATTCCTCGAAGCCATCCGTCAGGTCAAGAAGGACGTGCCGAACAGAAATGACGTACTCTACATCCACGTCACCCTCGTGCCATACATCGAAGCAGCAGACGAACTGAAATCCAAGCCGACCCAGCACTCCGTCAAGGAACTCCGCTCCATCGGCATCCAGCCGGACATCATCGTATGCCGCACCGTCAAGGCACTCCCGGAAGACATGAAGAGAAAGATCGCCCTCTTCTGCGACGTAGAACCAGATGCAGTCATCAACAACCTCACCGCATCCAGCATCTATGAAGTACCGCTTATGCTGAGAGACGAAGGCCTCGACCGCATCGCCCTCGAAAAACTCGGCCTTGACGACAGCCCGTGCGACATGAAAGACTGGGAAGCCATGGTTTCCCGCATCCTTTCCGCTGATAAGACCGTCAACATCGCCCTCGTCGGCAAATACGTCGAACTCCACGACGCATACCTCTCCGTCGTCGAAGCCCTCTCCCATGCAGGCTTCAAGACAGGAAATAAGGTCAACATCCGCTGGGTCAACTCCGAAACCATCGAAGAAGAACAGCCCGATCTCCGTGAAGTATTCAAAGACATCGACGGCATCGTCGTACCAGGAGGCTTCGGCAACCGCGGCGTAGAAGGCAAGATCGCCACCATCAAGTACGCACGCACCAACAAGATCCCGTTCCTCGGCCTCTGCCTCGGCATGCAGTGCGCCGTCATCGAATACGCAAGAGACGTATGCGGCATGAAAGACGCTAACTCCACCGAATTCGTACCGGATACACCATATCCGGTCATCGATCTCATGTCCGACCAGGAAGACGTCACCGAAAAAGGCGGCACCATGCGCCTCGGCATCTACCCGTGCAAACTCAAAGAAGGCACCAAGACAAGAGAACTCTACGGCAACCAGGAAATCGTCTATGAACGTCATCGTCATAGATGGGAAGTCTCCAACGCACTCCGCCCGGAACTCGAAAAAGCAGGCCTTATCGTATCCGGCACCAGCCCGGACGGCAGACTCGTTGAAACCATCGAACTCGCCGACCATCCATACTTCGAAGCAACCCAGGCACACCCGGAATTCAAATCCCGCTCGAACCGTCCGCATCCCCTCTTCCAGGGCCTCATAGACGCAGCCGTTGCTCACAGAGATGAAAACAAATAATCAATGATAGAACGATAAATAAGGAAAAAGGAAAGGACATCCCGCGCGGGATGTCCTTTTTGCGTGTGAGGGGGCTGTTCCTCGAGCGAAGCGAGGTTTAAGGGTGTTGACCTTGCTCCGAAGGAGAAGGTCCGGTCGGAGACCGGGAATGAGATGTAGTTCTCGCAGCATTGCTGCGGTTGTAAAGGTTTTCCCTTCGCTTCCGCAGCATCGCTAAAAGTGCTAAGGTACGCTTTCATATCAATAAGCTCTTATATAGAAACCGTACAACCGCGGTGGAGCGCGATTTAAAACACCATCCAACCTCGCTCCGCTCGCGGAACCTTTTTATATTTCTAAGAGCAATGAATACTGCACCCCTTTCGTCAGCAACAGTTAAATGATTGGCTGACCGCGCCTTCCCCGCTGGGGCAGGTTAAAACCTTCCGCATTGGCGTGAATGACAACTATCAACTGCGATGTACTGAGTCTTGATTTTCAGGGCCGTAGGCCGGTCTTGACCTTGCTCTGGAAGAGAAGGTGCGCCGTATACCAGTTGACGGTAGCGGTAGCAACACAAATGTCTCATAAGTTAGTGTACGGGGCAGATGAGTTGCATTTCTTTAAGGCGTTAGCCTTGGTTTTATGGTTTTCAAAAAGGTTCATTTCCCTCGAGTGTCAGCTCGGTTGTAAGGTTTTATCCTCTCTCAGTCCGCCGCACCAAAAAAAGCCCCGCCATCGAGCGGGGCTTCCCTCTGTTTTTTGTTTTTAAATCTCACAGTCCGAATATCTTCTTGATCCCTGCGAGGAAGGGATGCTTGATCGGCAGTTCTTTCAATGTGGACACGACGAAGTCGTCGGGTTTCCTGAAGGAGAGGCCGTAGGTGAAGTAGATAGTGTGGGCCGTCTGGATGACGTAGTCCCTCGTTTCCTCGATGAGAAAGTTCTCCATTTCCTTGGAGAAAGGACGCTTGTTTCCTTCCCTTGTCTTGCCAAGCTCCCTCATCAGTTTCATGGCAGCTGCGGGGAAGGCGTCGCCGGAGGCTTTGTCGGCGATACGCATCGCAAAATCCGGGAAGTAGCGGTAGTAGGCGCGCGTGTTCTTCGAATTGAAGAAAGCCCACTGGCGCATGAACATGTGGATCTTCAGGTACATCTTCTGGCGGACCGGAATATCCTCAGGCAGAAGATCGCCTGCTGCGACACTTCTCCTGACCCAGCGCGCCACAGAAGGGGACTGGAGGATGCCCTCGGCAATCGAATCCCTCATGTCGCGCCTCTGCCACAGATACGAAGCAAAGAAAGCAGGGACATACGCACGGAAAAGCATGTACCGGTAAATGAACCTCGTATCCGGCAGGCCTTCCTCCGTTTTTTGCATCTTCGAAAACATCTCATCAAGCGGCACCATCGTTTTCGCGCTCTCCATGATACGATTTCCCTGGGACAGACCAAGATCCGTTCCTATGGCCTTTAAAAGCAGCAGAGGAAGCTTTCCCTCACGACCCCTGAAGTCCGGATCACAGAAAGACAACGACTCGATATAAAGATCCAGGATCCGGCGCGCCTCATGCACGAAACCCTCCATCTCCGGCGCAAAGAAATCCGCAGCCGGAAGCAGCGACTCCTTCACCTCCGCCGTCATCAGCGACAGCATTTCAAGGACAGCAGACTTCGTAAAGAAATCCGGACCCTTGAAAAGAGAAGCCGCCTTCTCCGCCGCATCGAACTCCGACATCAGAGAACGCGTCGTATCGAAATCCAGATGCCCCTCAAAAGCAGAAGACAGGAAATGGCTCTCCGCAGACAAATCACGCGCCATCTTCGAAGCCAGCTGCAGACGGAAGCACACATACTTCCGGATCACATCATTCAGCACATGACGATTCTCAGCAAAAGAGAGCTCATGCGCCTTCGCCCAGGCATAAAAAGCCGTCCCCACATCCGTCTCCGACGTGAAAGAACGCCGCGCAGCCGGATAAAAAGCCTTCTCCATCCGTTCCCCAAGAATACGCGCCAGACGCACCTTGCCTTCCACGACCTTATCATCCTGCATAGAGCTCCCTCCTTACTTAGCATATTTCCTCTATTATACAATAAGAAAGGAACAGAAAAAGAGAGGCTCAGAGGGAAAATAAGAAAAGAAATATTGCATTTTTCACCAAATGGTATATAGTATATACAAGAAATCCGCAAAGCTCCCGGCTATGCGGAGGCGCAGGCGTTCGAGCAGTGCTTCGGCACATTATAATATTTGAACCATGCGCCTCCTCATGACCAGGAGCCTTTTTCATTGCTAAAGAAAGAAAATAAACATAGAAGCTAAACTTGGAAAATAAAGGATAAATTGCCTATTATATTTAATATTGGAAAATGGTATAATATATGTAACGAAAGAGTCCGAAAGAAGTCCCGCGAAGGTAGTCAATTACCGTAATGCCTCCTTTGGATAAAATAATGAAACGATGAGTTGCGTTGATTTGTTCTTGCATTGTTTTTCATAATACACGCGGAACCCAAAGACCCTTTCGGATCGCTCCCGGCTACGGCCGGGAGCTTTTGCGTGGGGGCAAAGATGCAGCTCCGCGAGCGAAGCTGCTAAAAGCCATGGTGCGCCTTTGACCTTGTTCTGGAAGGGAAGGTGTCAGCGGAGCTGACGGATGAGTTGCATTTCCTCAAGGCGTTAGCCTTGGTTGGCATGTTTTTTCAGCCGAAGGCTGGTTTAAGGGTGTTGACCTTGCTCCGGAAGGAGAAGGTGGCGCCGGAGGCGACGGATACAGTAGTTCTCGAGCGAAGCGAGGTTGTTTTGTTTTTCTGTCATCCCATTTTCCAAGCAGTAAAGGTTTTTCCTTTCATTCTGTTTTCTCAAATGTCTTGTCCTCCTTTATAGATTTTCTTTGTTTTTCAGTAGTATATAGTGCTTTCCATTTCCTTTCTTTTCCTTAAAAAGTCAGTGTTCATCGGGGATTCCATCTCTTTAATCCTCAGAACATCGATTCCATCTGAAAAGTTT
>NZ_FR896478.1:0-698 GCF_000435155.1 Dialister sp. CAG:357
AAAAAACTAGTTTGAGTGGTAATAAGTGTGTGAAGGATTAGCGTCTACCAACTACAAATATCTTTTATAGGAGGTCACTTATGATCTGTGTAGGTATTGATGTATCCAAGAGAAAAAGTACGGTGTGTTTCATGGCGCCTGGCGACAAGATCATCCGCAGGCCCTTTGATGTTAAGCACACAAAAGAGGAACTTCAGCCTCTGGTCGATGAAATTCGGGTACAAGCAAAGTATGACGAGATAAAAGTCGTCATGGAATCAACAGGTGTCTATCACCTGTCGATAGCCTATTTCTTGCAGCAGAATGGGATTTTTGTATCTGTCGTCAACGCTCTGAAGGTTGCTAATTTTAATAAGGCAGAGAACTTCAGACACACAAAGACAGACTCCATCGACTCCACGAATATTGCCAGATATGGAATCGCTTATTGGGCAAAGTTACCGCAATTCGATCTTAATGGAGATAAGTATTTCCTCTTGAAGAGACTCTGCGATGCTTATCTTAACTTTTCGGAGGAAAGAAGCCGCATCCTTCTCCAGCTGCAAAGTCAATTGGAGCAGACCATGCCAGGAATCTTCGATCTTTTCGGAGGATTCGACATAAACAGCGGTAAAGACAAACTGCTGGATTTCCTGGAAAGGTATTGCCACATTGAGGATATTATTGCTAAATCGGAAGCAGAATTTGTCGCATCTTAT
>NZ_FR896479.1:0-9175 GCF_000435155.1 Dialister sp. CAG:357
GAGAAGGTCCGGTCGGAGACCGGGAATGAGATGTAGTTCCCCAAGGCTTCAGCCTTGGTTGTCTGGTTTTATCTTTTATCTTTTATCTTTACCTTCCCCACGATGCTGCTCTGCAGCGAGCGATTTCTTTGCTCTACTCCTTGATCCTCTTTTCTTTCCATATATAAGGAAAATAAAATAGCAGTTTGTTTTCCTGGCTGTTTTTTGTTTTCCGAAATGCTTTTCTATTTTCCAAATGCGTTCTGTATTTTAAAGTCCTGCTTGTTTTCCGCGGAGCGCTTTCTGTTTTTTCCAAGCGCAGCGTCGTCCGGTTTTAATCATTTCCTTCAAGGCAACGCCTTGGTTTAAGGGTGTCAGAGCTCGCCCCACAGGGGGAGCTGGCGACGGAGTCGACTGAGGAGGTTCATTTCTGCGAGCAGCGCGAGGTCGTATTGTGTTTTCAGCCAACGCCTGGTTGGCTTGTTTTCCTTCTTGTACGGTTTTCCCTTTTATCCATTCCCCTCCCTTTTCCTTTATATAGGTTTCCCCCCTTTACCATCTTTTTACTGATCCTGCTCTTTACTTCTTATCTTTACCGTGGTAAAGTATAACTACATTAATTAATAAACGCGTTAAATTATTGTAGTGAGGCGGTGTTTCGATGAATAAGACTCTGGATGAGATGAAGATGATCCATGAGGAGGAGATGCAGAGTTACGGGCGGATCCAGGATCGGGTGATTTCGGTGATGCTGTCTCATGGTTGCAAGATTGTGCAGACGCCAAGTTTTGAGGATTATGACTCTTACGGGACGTATTTTCCGTCGCTGCGCAAGGAGATGATCAAGACGATCGATTCGGACGGGTCGGTGCTGGTGCTTCGGCCGGATGTGACGCTGCCTCTGGTGAAGGCGGCGGCGATTGAGTTTCCGGACGGGTCGGAGCTTTTGAAGTACGGGTACGTGACGACGGTGTTCCGCAATTATTATGGCATGACGTCGCATGGCAGGGATTTCCTGCAGGCAGGTGTCGAGGTGCTGGGGGATCCTACGCCAGAGTGTGACGGGGAAGTGATTGTCACGGCGGCGGAGTTCCTGGAGTCGGTGGGCATCGAAAGCATGCGGATCGACCTTGGCACGGTGGCTTACATGGATGCGCTTTTCGAGGCGCTGGAGCTTTCAGAACGGCAGGCGGATGAGCTTCGTTCGTGCATGGAGAAGAGAAATCTGGTTTCCTTTAGGGAAATTGCAGAGTCCCTCCCCCTTTCTGGCAAGCGGCGCACGGCGCTTTTGGAGCTGCCTTTGCTTTTCGGGCCGTACGGGCCGACGATGTCGCGGGCGCGTTCGCTCTGTCTGAACGGGCAGATGGATCAGGCGCTCGACCGGATCAGCCGGGTGTATGAGTATCTGGCCAGTGCGGGATATGAGAAGCTCGCGCACCAGGACTTCGGGTTTGCTTCGCACATGGGATATTATTCGGACCTCGTCTTCCGCATTTACGTCGACGATGCGCTCTATTCGCTCGTGAGCGGCGGACGTTATGACAAACTTTCCGAGCAGTTCGGCCCGGCGCGTCCGGCCTGTGGGTTCGGGATGAATATGAATCTCCTCTACGAGTACATGACGGACTCAGGGCTTCTCGATGAGGAAGGACCTTCCTTCCAGCTGGCGGTTTCCTACGACCGCTTCTCGAAGAACCTCGCCGCCGACCTCACGCGCTGGAGGAAGAAGGGGTACCGCGTGATGGGGTACCGTCTAGGAAATACAGTCGATCCTTCCGATTACGCCGCCATGGCCGTGTACCGGGACGGATCGTATGAAACGGGCGGGGAAATCCTCTCGCCGGATGAAATGGAAAAGAAACTGGAGGCGATGAAATCATGCTGCACATAGCTTTCGCAAAGGGCCGTATCGCAAAGACGGTCATGAAGAATCTCGCCGCCGCGGGTTTTAATTTCCCCACATACGACGATGACAGCCGGAAGCTCATTTTCACCGATGAAACAGGCATGCTGAAGGTGACGCTCGTGAAATCTCCGGACGTCGTGGTCTATGTCGAGCGCGGCGCGGCGGATGCCGGAGTCGTCGGAAGCGATGTCATCGAAGAAGACGGGGCCGGCGACACGTACGTGCTCCTCGACCTTGGCATCGCAAAGTGCCGGATGGCCGTCGCAGGCATCAAGGGCCGCCAGAACGTCCTCGAAAAAAGGATGATCACCGCGGCATCGAAGTACCCGCGCATTGCCCGTGCCTATTTCGAAAGCAGGCACAAGAGCGTGGACATTATCAAGCTGAACGGATCCGTCGAGCTGGCGCCGCTGGTGGGGCTCTCGGATGTGATCGTGGATATCGTGGAGACGGGAACGACGCTGAAGGAAAACGGCCTGGAAGCCTACGATTTCTTCATGGACCTCTCGGCCCGTCTCATTTGCAATAAAGTATCGTGCAAGATGAAACAGGATGAGCTCAAGAAACTCATCAGCAGCATAGAAAAGAAAGGATGACCGATATGAAATGGATTACCGTGCCGGAGGAAGGCCTCTCCCTCCGCGACGTACGCCGCCTGACCGAGCGCAGCGTCAATTTGTCAGCTGAGGTGGAAGCATCTGTTTCCGCCATTTTGAAGGACGTGCGTGAAAACGGCGATGCGGCCGTGCGCGCCCTGACAGAAAAATTCGACGGTGTCATCCTTTCTGACTTCCGCGTGACGGAAGAGGAAATCGAGGAAGCACTGACCCTGATCGAACCGGGAATGCTTGACGTCCTGAAGGAAGCGCGTGACAATATCGCCGCTTTCCATCAGGAGCAGAAGAAGGAATCCTGGATCAAGGAATTCCGTCCCGGCGTCCGCTTAGGCGAGCAGTACGAACCGATTCAGAGAGTCGGCGTCTACGTGCCGGGCGGTCTCGCGGCCTATCCGTCGACCGTCCTCATGGATACCGTTCCCGCCTTCGTGGCCGGCTGCCCCTCTGTCGTCATGACGACGCCTCCCGGGAAGGATGGCGAAGTAAATCCGAACATCCTCGCCGCTGCCTACGTTTCCGGCGTGAAGGAAATCTACAAAGTCGGCGGCGCGCAGGGCATTGCGATGCTGGCGTACGGCACCGAGACCGTCGAACCTGTCTTCAAGATTGCAGGCCCGGGCAATGCCTTCGTCGCTATGGCCAAGCGCCTCGTCTTTGGCACCGTCGGCATCGACATGATTGCAGGCCCCTCTGAAGTCTGCTGCGTCGCTGACGGCAGCGCGAATCCGGAATGGATTGCCGCCGACCTCCTCTCTCAGGCAGAACACGACCGCCGCGCGGCTGTCTTCCTCATCACGCCCGATGCCGATTTCGGCAAAAAGGTCGAGGAAGCCATGACCCGCCAGACGAAGGAAAGAAACCGCAAAGACATCATCGAAAGCTCGATCGGCGACTATGCGAAAGCCTTCCTCTGCCAGACGCCGGAAGAATGCTTCGACATCGTGAACAAGATTGCTCCCGAGCACCTTGAAATCGAGCTTCCCGATCCGGAGAAGTACCTGCCCTTTGTCGTCAATGCAGGCGCCATCTTCCTTGGGAAATGGACATCCGAACCCCTTGGCGACTACATGGCTGGCCCCAATCACACCCTCCCCACGTCCGGGACGGCCGCCTTCTCTTCCCCATTGGGCGTGTACGATTTCATGAAGCACAGCAGCGTGGAAATCTACAATAAGGAAGCCTTCCACGCCGTCGCTCCGAAAGTCATGAAGCTGGCGCTCGCCGAAGGACTCGACGCTCACGCCGCTGCCGTAGAGGTACGATACAATGAACAATAACTGGCTTAGAAAAACACTGAAAGACTTCGCTCCTTACGCTGTCGCTCCGATCCATGAAAAGACCGTCATCAACGCCAACGAAAGCTACTTCAATATCCTCTCCCTTCCCTCCGTCATGAAGGACGCCGAGGAGGCCCTTGCGAGCCTCAAGCCGCAGATTTATCCGGCGCCGATGGCAGACACGCTGCGCGAAGCCATCGCTGATTACCTTTCCGTCGATCCCTCCTGGATCCTGGCAGGAAACGGCGGCGATGAAGTCATCACTTACATTATTAATACATTTCTCGACCCCGAGGACATCCTCCTGACGCATGCGCCGACCTTCGACATGTACGATACCGAAGCTGCCGTCATCGGGGCAAAGACCATCTCCGTTCCCGATCTTCCTGGTTTCAAACGCGACTGGGACGGGATTGCCAAAGCGGTCGAAAAGTACCAGCCGAAGCTTACCGTCCTCTGCAATCCGAACAACCCGACAGGCGAGCTCGCGCCCCTTTCTGAAATCGAAAGGATCGTTTCCCTTTCGAAGAACCCCGTCCTTATCGACGAAGCATACATGGAATTCGCCCAGGCAGAAAGCGCCATTTCCCTGATCAAGAAATATCCGAACGTCATGGTCATCCGCACCCTTTCGAAAGCCTTCGGGCTGGCCGGCATGCGCTGCGGCTACATGGTGGCGGACAGCGACATGATCGATGCCGTTTCCAAAGTGAAGAGCCCGTACAACCTGAACATCTTCACCCAAGCCTTCGGCGCCATTGCCTTAAAGCACAGGGATGAAATCTTCAAGGTACGAGACGGCATCATTGCAGAAAGAGACCGTTTCCTTGCTGAGCTCTCTTCCGTCAATGGCATCCGCGTATACCCCTCTTCCACGAATTTCTTCCTCATGGACGCAGGGACGTATGCGCCTGCTCTCTTCGAAGCGCTCCGGAAAGCAGACATCCTCGTCAAGAAGTACAAGAGCCCTGAGATGGCCTCCTTCTTCCGCATCACCGTCACGACAAAGGACGTCGACGAAAGGATCCTCTCCGTCATCCGGGAGGTGATCCCCAATGCGTGAAGCCTCCATCACTAGGACGACAAAGGAAACGGACATACGTCTGTCCATATGCCTCGACGGAAAAGGAACCTTCGAAGGCACATCGGGCATCGGATTCTTCGACCACATGCTGACGCTCTTTGCTGCGCACGGCGGATTTGACCTGAAGCTTTCTGCCAAAGGCGACCTTGAAGTCGACAACCACCACACCGTCGAAGACATCGGGATATGCCTCGGGCAGGCGATTGCCAAAGCCCTTGGCGACAAAAGCGGCATCACCCGCTACGGCACTTTCTTCTGCCCCATGGATGAAGCCCTTTCACGCATCGTCCTCGACCTTTCCGGCCGGCCGTACCTCGTCTTTGACGTCGATATCGCCGTCGAAAGGATCGGGACCTTCGAGACAGAAATGGTCCGCGAATTCTTCCTCGCCCTTGCGTCAAACAGCGGCATGACGCTTCACATCGCCTGCCTCTACGGCGTGAACGGCCACCACATCGTCGAATCCCTCTTCAAAGGCTTCGGCCATGCCCTTGGTGAAGCCGTATCCTTCAGAAAGGATAAGAGCGTCCTTTCCACGAAAGGAGTCCTCGTATGAAAATCGTCATCATCGATTACGGCGCAGGAAATATTGCCAATGTCTATCACGCCCTGAAAAGAGCCGGGAGCGAAGGCATCGTTTCCTCCGATCCCCTGGTCATTGCAGACGCGGATGCCCTCATCCTTCCGGGCGTGGGCGCCATGGGAGACGCCATGAGCCGCCTCACCGAAAGCGGCCTTTCCGAATCCATCAGGGACTCGGTCGAAAAAGGCACGAAGCTGGCCGGCATCTGCCTTGGCATGCAGGCCCTCTACGACTACTCCACGGAAGGCGGCCACGTCGAAGGGCTCGGCTTCCTTCCGGGCCACATCGAAGAAATTCCCGCTGCTCCGGGGCGCAAAGTCCCCCACATGGGATGGAATGAGCTCGTATTTGCCAGGGACCACTGGATTTCCAGAGGCCTTCCCGCTCATCCCTACGTCTACTTCGTTCATTCCTACTATAAAGTCCCCGCAGACACCGAAGACGTCATTGCGACGGCTGACTACGGCGTCCCCATCCCCGCGATCGTCGGGAAAGGAAACGTCATCGGCCTCCAGTTCCATCCGGAGAAATCCGGCGCCATCGGGGCCCTGTTGTTACGAAACATACTGGAGTGGTTCAAGCTATGATCGTATTTCCTGCTATAGACATCAAGAACGGCCGCTGCGTCCGCCTCCGCCAGGGAGAGGCCAGCGACGTCACCGTCTACGGGGAAGACCCCGTGGAAACCGCGCTCTCCTTCGAGGAAGCCGGCGCGGAATTCCTTCACGTCGTCGACCTTGACGGCGCCTTCGAAGGAAAGGGCGTGAATACGCCCCTCATCCGCTCCATCTGCGAAGCCGTCTCCATCCCCGTCGAGACGGGCGGCGGCATCCACACCATGGACGATATCGAAGAAAGAATTGATGCCGGCGTCTTCCGCGTCATCATCGGGAGCCGCGCCGTCGAGGACCCCTCCTTTGCAGCAAAAGCTGCAGCGCGCTGGAAAGACCGCATCGCCGTCTCCATAGACGCCAGAGGAGACGAAGCCGCCGTACACGGCTGGACAAAAAGCGGCGGCGTGAAAGTTATGCCGCTCGCAAAGGAGCTCCTTTCCTCCGGCGTTTCCACCATCATCTACACAGACATCAGCAAGGACGGCATGCTCACCGGGCCGAACTTCGAGATGCTCGAGATGCTTCAGGCACTTTTAGGCATTTCCCTCATCGCCTCCGGCGGCGTCAGCTCCCCTGATGATCTGAAGAAATTACAGGACATGGGCATTTATGGTGCCATCTGCGGCAAAGCCCTCTACGAAGGGCGCGTCACCATGGAAGACATCCGGAAACTGAAGGAGTGATACTATGCTGACAAAACGAATCATTCCCTGCCTCGACGTCAACCACGGCCGCGTCGTGAAGGGCAGACAGTTCAAGAACCTCCGGGACGTCGACGATCCCGTCGCCCTCGGCAAGGCCTACTCCGATGCAGGCGCCGATGAACTCGTCTTCTACGACATCACCGCCACCCACGAGAACCGCCCCGTCTTCACCGAGACCGTCAAAGCCATTGCCAGGGAAATTTCCATCCCCTTCACCGTCGGAGGCGGCATGAGGACGACAGAAGACTTCCGCGAAATGCTCCTTGCCGGGGCTGACAAAGTCTCCGTGAACTCCGCCGCCGTCCTTCGTCCCGAACTCATTTCCGAAGCCGCCGAACGCTTCGGCCGCCAGTGCGTCGTCCTTTCCATCGATGGAAAAAGAAACGATAAAGGCAGCTGGGACGTCTACGTCGAAGGCGGAAGAAAGAACACAGGCATCGACGTCCTCGAATGGGCAAAAAAAGGCGAAGCCCTGGGCGCCGGAGAAATCTGCATGAACTCCATGGACGCCGACGGAGAGAAGAACGGCTATGACCTTGAGCTCCTGAAAGCACTCTCAGAAATCCTCACCATCCCCGTCATCGCATCCGGAGGCGCAGGGACCATGGAAGACTTCAAGAAAGCCTTCGAAGCAGGAGCCGACGCAGCACTCGCCGCATCCGTCTTCCACTTCGGAGAAATCCCGATTCCCGATCTTAAAAAATACCTGGCAAAAGAAGGCATCCCCATCCGCCCGGCAGAATAGAGGTACACATGGAAAACGTCAAACCAGAAAACATACACTTCAACGAAAAAGGCCTCATCCCCGCCATCGTCCAGGACGCAAGAAGCGGTGAAATCCTCATGATGGCGTGGATGAATAAAGAATCCTTACAAAAGACCCTCGAAGCAAGAGAAACCTGGTTCTACAGCCGGAGCCGCCAGAAACTCTGGCACAAAGGCGAAGAATCCGGCCACATCCAGCACATCGAGCGCCTTTACATCGACTGCGACGAAGACACCATCGTAGCCCAGGTCCTCCCCGAAGGCCCCGCCTGCCACACAGGAAACTGCACCTGCTTCTTCCGCGGCATCGAGGGATTTACGAACCAGGAAACAAAAGGGACCCTTTCCATCCTCCACGCCCTCAGCGAGGAAATCAAAGACAGAAAGAAAAATCCCCAGCCCAAATCCTACACGAACTACCTCCTTGCCGAAGGCAGCGACAAAATCGACAAGAAAATCGGAGAAGAAGCCAGCGAAGTCATCATCGCCGACCAGCACAAAGACAAAAAAGAAATCACCTCCGAATCCTGCGACCTCCTCTACCACCTCTTCGTCCTCTGGGAAAACGCAGGCATCGACCTCTACGACATCATGGCCGAAATGGAAAGAAGAAACGAAGTCAAAGGAAACAAGAAAACAGTAGGACATTTGGACAAAACATTTTGAGGGAAAGAATAGGAAATAAAGAATATGGAACACAAAAAAGAGGCCCATCGAGAGCCTCTTTTTTGATGGAAGAGATCAACTCGCTTCCCTCGCCGTCCAGAGCTTTGATTTTTTGGAGCGAAGCGAGGCTTGCCTTCCCAGACGGGGAAGGAGGGCCACGAAGTGGCGGTTAGGGTGGATTTTCAACGAGCGAAGCGAGGTTTTTTGGTTTTGCTTTTCCTCAAGGCGTTAGCCTTGGTTTAAGGGTGTTTGACCTTGCCTCGTAGAGGAAGGTGGTCCCGGAGGGACCGAATGAAGTTCATTTCTTCGAGCGACAGCTCGGTTGTATGGTTTTAAAGCCGAACAACCAGCCTTCATCTGAATGAAAACCGCACAACCTCACGTTGCTCGAGGAACCTTTTTATAAAAACCAATGAATAATCAACCCTATCCGCCCGGCCTTTTTAGAAACTGCACCCCTTTCGCCCTTCGGGCACTTCCCTCCGTTGGGGGCAGCTTGCGATGTGAAAAGAAAGAGCTCAAATCAAATTTGTCTTGAACTTATATAGGTTCCCCTTGTTCCGAGGCAGGTTTTCTCGATTCTGACGGATATCATCGAACGAGTGTCATACGATTTTCATTTACGGTGAACGTATTTAAATCACCCTCGATAATATCGGTACTAAATGATTTCGGAAGGTTCTGACCTGCCCAGCGGGGTGGATCCAGCCTATCCTTATACTGACGCTGGTGAAAGGAGTGCAGTTCTACGAGCGCAGCGAGGTTTGCTTGTTTTCCTTCAGCCGTCCGGCTGGTTTAAGGGTGTTTGACCTTGCCTCGTAGAGGAAGGTGGTCCCGGAGGGACCGAATGAAGTTCATTTCCTACGGACGAAGTCCGGTTTTATGGTTTTCTCAACCACAAAAAGCCCATGACGAAATATTTGTTCATTCCGTCATGGGCTTTTTCTTGGTTCTTCACGCTTTTTTGTGGGATAAAAATA
>NZ_FR896480.1:0-4025 GCF_000435155.1 Dialister sp. CAG:357
TTTCGAAGTGGGTTACAGGACGAAGGTTGACCATGCGGATCTGACGCTGTTCTTTGGTGGTGCAAAGTTTCATGATCGGTGGCTGAATCAGCGGAACCAGGGACATGTAAGAGTAAGCGGCAACTGCGATAGCACCCAAGAGGTGTGGAGCCAGTTTAGTTGTCAGGTAAATAGCGGTCGGGCCATCAGCGCCGCCGATGATGCCGATGGAAGCTGCTTCCTGGACATTGAAGCCGAGGAGCATAGCGCCTGCAAGGGCTACGAATACGCCGACCTGAGCTGCAGCGCCCAGAAAAACCATTTTCGGGTTAGCGATAAGCGGACCAAAGTCTGTCATTGCGCCTACGCCCATGAAAATCAGCGGCGGGAAAATTTCATACTTAATACCAAATCCAATGGCCATCATAACGCCCATATCGGTTTCAAAGCCGGTGTTCGGGAAGTTAGCCATAATATCGCCGAATGCGATTGGCAGAAGCAGAAGAGGTTCATATTCTTTTGCAATTGCCAGGTACAGCAGGACAAGTCCTACTAAAATCATAACAATGTTTTCCCAGGTCAGAGAGGCAAAGCCAGAGTCTGTCCATACGGAAGCAAGTGCTCTCATAAAGCCGTCCATATTTAGTATCCTCCTATTTGATTATTTTTTCTTTGCCTTTGTCGGGTCAATAACATGAATGAGCTGGATAACGAACGCCAGGAAAATCAGAACGGCGAACACGATTACCATGTTGGTGAGACAAATGGAAAGCGGGCTTGGAGTTGCCATGTATTAATCCACCTTTCTACGATAAGGCATCTAAGGATGCCCGCGGCAGAGCCGCTTAAAACAAGGAAGGAGGGATTCGGGAAAATCCGGACCCCTCCTTCGTCAGATGCAGAAGCATCTTGCCCTTCAAGGACGATTCACAATTAATGAAATGGCCACATGATCGGGATGATGATAACGCTGACTACAAGAGACAGCACGCACATCGGAACGCCGACTTTGACGTAGTCATTGAAGGAGAATCCGCCAGGTCCGAGGACGAGGGTGTTTGGCGGAGTAGCCATTGGTGTGGCGAATGCGCAGGATGCCGCAATGCCGAGTGCCATCAAAACCGGTTTCGGATCGACGCCGATGGACTGTGCAATGGAAATGCCGATCGGAGCGAGGAGCGCTGCGGATGCGGTGTTGGACATGAACTGCGTGAGAATGTTGGAAATCAGGAACAGTACTGTTGTCAGGACATACGGGTTCGAGTTTGCGCCCATCATACCTACGACGGTATCAGCAATCAGTTTGCCTGCGCCGGTCTTGTCCATTGCGGTTGCAACGGAAAGCATGCCTGCGAACAGGAAAATGGTTACCCAGTCAATACCTGCATATGCTTCTTTTTCCTTGAGGCATCCGGTAATGACGCAGAGAATAGCGCCGGTAACGGCAGCGGTGTGGAGCGGCAGGTTCTTGAGACCAAGAGCCATAGCCAGAACGACGCCGATCAGGATCAGGCCGGAAATCCACATCTTTGTTTTGCTCTTCGGAGCATCTCCGCCTGCGCCTGCCTCTTCCTTAGCAGCCTTCACTGCTTCTTCGTCCATCTGGCCTGCGGATTTTTCCGGCAGAAAGTGACGGCCAACGAACAGGGTGTAGAGAAGGATGAGCGGAGCCTGCTTCTTCTTTAGCTGCTTTGACAGCTTCTTCATCCATGTCGCCTGCGTTATGAACCGGCAGAAAGTGACGGCCAACGAACAGGGTGTAGAGAAGGATGATGATGGACAGCGGAATACCGATCTTAGCGAATTCGAAGAATCCGAATGTCGGGAGTCCTGCTGCAGCCAGAGCGCCGGTAACGATGACGTTTGGCGGGGTACCGATCATGGTGATGGTACCGCCGACGTTAGCAGCGATAGCCAGAGGCATCAATTCTTTGGATGCCGGGATTTTAGCTGCCTGGCAGATACCGATGATAACTGGCATCAAGCAAGCAACTGTACCGGTGTTGGACGATACGGCGGACAGTACGATGGTGACGAGCATGATAGCTGCCATGAGCGGAATCTCATTCGTTCCTGCCTTCTTGACGACGGCTACGCCGATTGCTTCGGCAAGGCCTGTCTTGAACATAGCCGCGCCGATGACGAACATGCCGCCGAAGAGTACGACTGTGGAGTTTGAGAGTCCCGCATATACCTGTTTAGACGGAAGTACTCCCAGAATGCCCAGTGCGGTACAAGCTGCCATAGCTGTGACAGCCAGCGGAATCAGTTCGGTGACGAACAGGAATGCTGCAACCGCAAGCACACATAGTGTGATAATCGCTGGATCCATAAAAACCACCTTTCTTATTGTTATTCTTGTTTTCAAAGAATGCCTGCCGCTTTTTGCGGCCAAGAGTGAACGCCTGCCGCTTTTTGCGGCCAAGAGTATTTTCCAGAAAAGTGAAAAGGTCCATGCTCTAAATCCATCTAACTCATTAAGTAACTGATTTAAGAAATTAATATTGCAGAACGCGGATCTTGATGAGCCCCCTCATAATTCTGGAATCCAACCGGACTGCTATCCTCCTTTTTCTACGTCCCGGGTTCCCGACCGGGTCCGCCTTGAAGTACGCTCCCCTGTGAAGCGTCTGAGTTAATGGTACAAGAAAAGCACGGAATTTACAAAAAACATAGTACTTTTACCGTTTTTTAGGTATGTATACTATGTTTATGCATTTTATCTTCGTTTATCTCGCTGAATCTCAACGGATATTTTCGGCTCGATGACTTTCACTCACTTATCAATTCATTTAATACATAACTTAAAATCTAACCTATACGCCCGATTAATAGCTTTTTCATGCAAAAATCTCTCATTTCTAACAGGAAAACATCTTTTGGCCGTTAACTTTTGTCAGCCCTAAACAAAGAATAGTTTGTATACGATACTTCTTGGAAAAATCCGCTCATTTCATGGTTTCTCTATAATTACCAATAGATTTATTTTATAAAAGATTTTTCCGATTTTTCCTTATTTTGTTGCGAATGGCAGGCAATTCCTATCTTTCATGACAGATTTCCATCATTTTTCATCATGAATCGCTTCAGATATCGACGGATTTCATCCGCTTTCATGCTTTCTTTCATTTTTGCCCCTGAGAGCGCCTCTAAAGCGCGTTTCCATTTCATCGTCCTTCTTCCCGCGCAATATCAGCAAATCGCTCTGAGTCCCTAAATTTTGCGTTTTTCGCGAAATCTGAGTGGGGCCGCGCCTCTGCGTCAAGGAAGCTGCAAATGCAGTCATGTTTACAGTCCCTCCTTCAGGAAGCATTCAGCACGGGGATTCCGGCATAGGTGCCCGGCGTTATCTGAAACCAGGGGCAATGCTTGTGGAATCGAAACACTTTCGGCGCAAGAGGAAGTGCTTTACTGTCAGGGAAGGCGAGTGCTCGCTAATACTCGTAGAAAATGCACCTCTTTCGGCCCGTACAGGACCATTGAGCCAGTACCGATATTAATATAGAGTCAATCAGTATACGGTCCACTTTCTCCTAACGGAGACAGCTTCATGCGGAATAAAAGAAAAAGCTCAGTTCTTATTTGTTTGAAACCTTTCGTAAATCCCTCCTACCCCCCTTTCGTCGCCTGACGGCGCCACCTCCCTCCGTCGGGGGGGCAGCCAGCCCGGCATCTGAGGAAAGGCTGTATCCATCAAGCGCCCTGTCCGCTTCAGCAGGTTTAAGGCGGCCTTCGACCTTCTTCCCGCGCAATCTCTGCAAATCGCTCTGAGACCCCGATTTTTGCGTTTCTCGCGAAATCTGAGCGGAGTCACGGCCGCTTTCGTGCATCAAAAAAGCCCCTCCTTGAGGAGAGGCCTTTAACCTTGCCCTGGAAGGGAAGACCTGCTACACAAGAACAAGCCCCAATTTTAATTTTTTGGTATTTTTTGAATTTCTTATAGAATTTCTTGTCGGATTTCCTGACTGATCCTAACTGATTGGATTTTGGAGTTTGGCCGACTAATTCATTTCACTACGAAAAAGCCGATCTCACACTCGGCTTTT
>NZ_FR896481.1:0-1156 GCF_000435155.1 Dialister sp. CAG:357
GAAATTTCTCCTTTGTAGGAGCTATACTTTTTAGCTTTTTTGCGGTATGGAACCAGATGATCCTCTTTCATAAAGCGGCGGACGAGCTTCTCAGAAAGAATTTTCCCATCTTTTCTGAGCGCTAACCAGATTCTCCGGTAACCATAAACCGACCGGTTCTTCTTAAATTTGTCTTTGATGGTTTCGCGTATTTCCGCATATTTATCTCCCGCCTTCATAGCGGATTTCTGGTAGAAATATGAGGCTTTAGCCATATTTAGCACCGTCAGCAGTTTCTTCAGGGGATACTTGCTGCGGCTCAGAAGGGCATCAATCACGATGGCTTTTTCCCGATTGGTCAGTGTTTTTAGACTGATGCCCTCTTCTTTTTTTATTGTTTCTGCAGCTATCTCGAGGGCTTCGTACTCGATCCGTTTAATAAGAGTCTGCTCGCCAAGCTCCTTATACTCTTTCGCAAGTGTCTGGCACTTTTCATCAAGAGACTTCGTCTTCTCTCCCAGTGACTGATTGGCTTTCAGCAATGCTTTATTCTCTTTGCGGAGGTTTTCCATATTTCTAAGCAGTACTTGCATTTCTTCTTTTAAAGATTCAATCGTTACTTCCGAGTCCTTTTTAGACATTGTTGCCAGCCTCCTTTGGAACAATTCCTCGAGGAAGCCTAAGTCCTTGTAGATAGCGTTAGAGGCTATCTCAATTTCTTCGAATGGATTCTCCTGAATCAGTGGACTGCTTCCCGTCTGTCGATCTTGCCCCCATTTTACAGGGTTCTGGTCAGCTTGCCAATGATCGTTTTCGTTAAGGTTGTATTTCTCAACCCATATTTTCAATCTCTGCGTGCTGCTGGGATAGCCTATTTCCCTGATGGTGCGCCGCAGATCGCCGCAATTTACGAAGTATTTGACGGCTAATGTTTTTTGTTTGAGAGAATATCCGTCATCAAATCCGTCTACTTCGTGAATCTCTCTGGAGAACTTGAATTCCCGGCACCATTGACGCAACACTTTTATGTCGTGAGGATAGCCGAGCGTTCTCATAATGCCTTTGAGCCCCATGCCCGAATCGACGTGCAGTTTGACTGCCTTTAAGCGTTCTTCATGCGAATACATAAATTGACCTCCTGACACCTCTGTCAATTGGTCCAACTTTTTGTCCGCGT
>NZ_FR896482.1:0-673 GCF_000435155.1 Dialister sp. CAG:357
AATTTTCTGAAGGCTGCTATTACAGAGGCACTTTCCTTGTTGGGCAGTTTTCTGATGAGGGAACAGCGTGTCTTGCGCTCAACCAGAGTCAGCAGTACTTCGTCCTTTGAGCGAGATCCCAGTACAAGGTCACACTCCCAATGCCCGAAATCCTGACGCTCATCCACAGAAGGATCGCGCTCATCTATACTGCGGCCGAACTTCTTCTTACGCTCACGAACCCGCTTCCTGGCGTTTTTTCGCTTGACGCGCAAGGGCAGGTCAATACTCTTGATTTTTCCTAGGAGCCCCAGCGTGACATAGTTGTACAGGGTTTTCGTACAGACCATCTCGCCACGTTGAAATTCTCCCGTAACCAGTGCCCTGCCAAAGCAGGCATCGAGCGACCAGTGATGTTCCTGAAGTCTCTTCTGCACATAGTCGAGGAATGCTCCCTTTGCTATGGCGTCGCATTTGCGACCACAGTTTTCGCGATGCGCCTCATAGGTGCTTTGCCCGTCTGCTGCGCGATAGCGTTCCACCTTGCCGTTATAGCAAAGAACCTTGCCACGCTTCACCTCGTTGCGTACCGTATTGACACAGCACCCAATCTCACGGGCTATGCTCCGATACGATTGCTTGTCGCGGAGACGCGTTTGGATAATGACTCGTTCCTCAAAAGTTAAATGAGCCC
>NZ_FR896483.1:0-11143 GCF_000435155.1 Dialister sp. CAG:357
CGTAGTGGCGGGTTTCGGTTTCGTATTCAACGGTGGAGGTGTTGATTGTGATACCACGAGCTCTTTCTTCCGGTGCTTTATCGATGGAAGCGTAGTCGAGGAAGTTTGCTTTGCCTTCTTCAGCCAGAACTTTGGTGATAGCAGCGGTCAGGGTTGTTTTACCATGATCGACGTGGCCGATGGTGCCGATGTTAACATGCGGCTTTGTTCTTTCGTAATGTGCTTTAGCCATTGTAAGATTTCTCCTTTAATTATTTGTTTCCGAGTCTTTCTTCAGTAATCTGCTGGGAAATAGCTTTCGGAACTTCTTCATAATGATCGAATGTCATGGTGAAGGTACCGCGGCCCTGTGTGGAGCTGCGGAGGCCTGTTGCGTAGCCGAACATTTCGGACAGCGGAACGAAGCCTTTGATTCTGGATTCGCCGTTTTCTGTTTCCATGCCTTCAATACGTCCGCGACGGGAGTTGAGGCCGCCGATAACGTCGCCCATGTAATCTTCCGGAACGTCAACTTCAACGCTCATGTATGGTTCGAGGAGGACAGGATCTGCCTTCTTAGCGCCATCTTTGAACGCCATGGAGCCTGCAACCTTGAATGCCATTTCGGAGGAGTCGACATCATGATAGGAACCGTCATAAACGGTAACTTTGATATCAACCATCGGATATCCAGCTACAACGCCGTCCTGCATAGCAGCTTCGACGCCGGTCTGAATCGGGTTGATGAATTCCTTAGGAATAACGCCGCCGACAACTGCGTTTTCGAAGGTGAAGCCTTTGCCAGCTTCCTGCGGTTCGAGACGCAGCCAGCAGTGACCGTACTGACCATGACCACCGGTCTGACGAATGAATTTGCCTTCGGATTCGACGGACTTGCGGATGGTTTCGCGGTAAGCTACCTGCGGCTTGCCTACGGTGCATTCAACGTTGAATTCACGTCTCATGCGGTCAACGATGATGTCCAGATGGAGTTCGCCCATGCCGGAGATGATCGTCTGGTTGGATTCTGGATCTGTATGTACTCTGAATGTCGGATCTTCTTCAGCCAGTCTCTGGAGAGCATTGCCCATCTTTTCCTGGTCTGCTTTGGTCTTCGGTTCAACAGCAACGGAAATAACCGGTTCCGGGAATTCCATTTTTTCAAGGATAATCGGATGATCTACATCACAGAGTGTATCGCCTGTGGTTACATCCTTGAAGCCTACAGCTGCAGCGATATCGCCGGTGTAAGCTACGTCGATTTCCTTACGGTGGTTAGCATGCATGAGGAGGATACGGCCTACGCGTTCCTTCTTGCCCTTTGTGGAGTTGAGGATGTAGGTGCCCTGATGCATTTCGCCGGAGTATACGCGGAAATATGCGAGTTTGCCAACGAATGGGTCAGCCATGATCTTGAATGCAAGAGCAGAAAGCGGAGCATTGTCGTCTACCGAGCGTTCATCTGGTTCTCCGTCGAGGCTTGTGCCTTTAACCGGCGGGATGTCCAGCGGGGACGGGAGGTAGTCGAGGACTGCGTCCAGCAGGAGCTGGATGCCTTTGTTCTTGTATGCGGATCCGCAGAATACCGGGAACAGTGCGCAGTCAAGAACCTGCTTACGGATGGAAGCTTTGATTTCGTCGATGGTCAGTTCCTGGCCGTCGAGGTATTTTTCCATCAGTTCATCGCTGCCTTCAGCAGCAACTTCGCAGATCTTGTCGCGGAGTTCTTCAGCCTGATCTCTCAGGTCTTCCGGGATTTCTTCTACATGGATGTTCTGTCCAAGGTCGTCTTCATACATTTCAGCCTTCATTGTCAGCAGGTCGATGATGCCTTTGAAGGTATCCTGCTTGCCGATTGGAAGCTGCATTGGAATTGCCTTAGCATGAAGGCGGATATCCATGGTTTTTACTGCATGGAGGAAGTCAGCGCCTACGGTATCCATCTTGTTGATGAATGCAATACGCGGAACACGATAGTGATCTGCCTGTCTCCATACGGTTTCGGACTGGGTCTGGACGCCGTCTTTAGCGCTGAATACAGCTACGGAACCGTCGAGTACGCGCAGGGAACGTTCAACTTCTACTGTGAAGTCTACGTGCCCTGGGGTGTCGATGATGTTGACTCTGTAACCTTTCCAGTGGCAGGTGGTAGCAGCAGACGTAATTGTGATGCCGCGTTCCTGTTCCTGTACCATCCAGTCCATGGTAGCAGCGCCATCATGAACTTCCCCGATCTTATGGTTTACACCGGTATAAAACAGGATACGTTCCGTGGTTGTTGTCTTGCCGGCATCGATATGAGCCATGATGCCGATGTTTCTTGTTTTTTCAAGCGGAAATTCTCTGCCCACGATTGTTACTCCTTCTTATATTACCAGCGATAATGAGCGAAAGCCTTGTTAGCTTCTGCCATTTTATGTGTATCTTCTTTCTTCTTTACAGCTGCGCCCGTATTGTTGTAAGCGTCCATCAGTTCACCTGCAAGACGTTCCTGCATTGTACGTTCGCTGCGCTGACGAGCATAGCTGACCATCCAGCGGATGCCCAGAGTCAGACGGCGGTCTGCTCTTACTTCAACCGGTACCTGGTAGTTAGCGCCGCCTACACGACGAGCACGAACTTCGAGGACTGGCATTACATTATTGAGCGCCTGTTCGAAAATTTCGATTGGTTCTTTATCAAGTTTGCTCTGGCAGATGTCGAATGCACCGTAAACGATGGATTCTGCTACACCCTTCTTGCCGTCAAGCATAACTCTGTTGATGAAACGGGTAACGATCTTGTTCCCATACACGGGATCCGGAAGAACGTCACGTTTCGGAACAGCACCTTTTCTCGGCATTGTTAATTTCCTCCTTTAAAGTAGTTCATTGATCACATTATGATTCGTTTCAAATTATTTCTTGTCGCGTTTAGCGCCGTATTTAGAACGGCCCTGCTGACGTCCGGATACACCTACGGTATCGAGAGCGCCGCGGATAATGTGGTAACGAACACCTGGAAGATCCTTAACACGGCCGCCTCTGATGAGGACGACGCTGTGTTCCTGCAGGTTATGGCCTTCGCCCGGAATGTAAGCAGAAACTTCGATTCCGTTGGTCAGGCGTACACGTGCTACTTTACGAAGAGCAGAGTTTGGCTTCTTCGGTGTAGCTGTGTAAACTCTTGTGCAGACACCACGTTTCTGTGGGGACTGTTTCAGAGCCGGGGTCTTCGCTTTGGTAGCCAGAGTCTGGCGGCCTTTACGAACCAGCTGATTGATTGTCGGCAAAATGGGCACCTCCTTTCCATAAAGGGAAATTTATAATTGATCCTCCGGAGCATAGCCCCGATGGATATTACCGGGATTTGAGAACGGCAGCGGAAGCGGCTTTTACCTTGATCCCGCACGCGCGGCCGATTTCTTTCTTCGTGAATCCCTGTTCCACAGGAATTCCTGACGACTGGCAGGCCTCCATCAATGGACGGGAAATGCGCTCGTCACAGTCCGATGCGATAAATACGCATGCGGCTTCCTGCTTTTCGACGGCCCGCTCCGTTTCTTTCATTCCTACAACAAAAGCTGCTGATTTCAATTCTTCCAGTGTCATTCATTCTCACCTGCTTTACAGCACACTAAATCCACGCAACATTGGAATTATAACATTCCTTCTATCCGATGTCAACATTTCCCATAGCGAATTTTTCCCGTGTTTATGCAGAACTTTTTTACCACGTGTCCTCGCGTACCATAGCCTTGAAAATGCCCGTTTCACGGGACTGGCGGCATGCTCTTTTTCCATCAGGAAATAAGAATGTACAAAACATTCCCAAATTCTCCTCTTCATTTTATTTTTATTTTTCAAAAATTTTTCATAAGAAGAATGAAAAACCATCCTATGATACAATAGGAAAAGCGTTAAGAAAGGAACTCATTATGAAACTGGAAAATATCGTCATATACTGCGGCTCGCACTTCGGAGCCGAACTCTCCTATGCATCCTTTGCCGGAGAACTCGCTGAAGCCATTGCCAAGAGCGGCCGCACCATCACATACGGCGGCGGCACTGTCGGCCTCATGGGCATCGTCGCTGACGCAGCCATGGCAGCAGGCGGCAAAGTCATCGGCGTCATTCCCGAAGTCTTCATCCTGAAGGAACAGGCACACCGCGGCATCACAGAGCTCATCGAAGTCCCCGACATGGTCGAAAGAAAGAAAATCATGATAGGATCCGGCCATGCCTTCATCGCCCTTCCCGGAGGCCCTGGCACGCTGGAGGAATTCTCCGATACCATCAGCCACCTGCGCATTTACGGAGAAGGGAAACGTCCGCCCGTCATCATTGCGAACGTCGACGGCTTCTACGATCCCCTCCTCTCCCTCATCAATGCATGGGAAGAAGAAGGCTTCATGGAAGAAGGCGACCGCGATAACATTTTCATCTGCAGCAGCGTCGATGAAATCATGAAAGTCATTTCCGACCACGAAATCTGATTTCCATTCCTTATATATAGAGCGGATGGGAATGGTATAATAATAAAGCAAACTCAATTTGGGAGGTACAACATGAAAGTCACAGCAGACGATCGTCTTTTTGAAGAAATCCCCGGCCTTTGCATCGGCATCATTGCCCTTCGTGCAGCCGACAACCGCGGACTGAACCGCGAAGCAGAACTCTTCCGCCGCAGATGCTGCACGGAGGCCAACCTGCTCCTGAAAATGAACCCCGGCATGGCAGATGGAGACATCGCATCCTACCAGAAAGCTTTTGAAACCCTTGGCGAAGAAGGAAAATCTTCTGCCCTTGAAACTGTCATCCGCGAATACAAGAAAGGCCTTGGCATCGCTGAGGAAGAAGAAACGGACGACGACATTGAAATCCTTACCGCACCGAAGCAGGCATCCATGGATGAACTGGCAGGCTCGGACATTCTCCCCCGCGTCAATCCGGTCATGGACATGGTCCGCGGCGGCATGCTGAAATTCCACGTCGACATCCATGCCTACGATATGGGAAGAAATGACGACGTCCTCAGGATCGAACGCACCGAAAACGGCGCACGCGTCACCCTGGGAGACAAAGTCTCTGAAAACGCTTGGCTGACTGACGGCGAAGAAGCAGGCGCCGTCAACGAAGACTCTGAAAACATCCTCGTCCTCATCACAGGATTCGGGGAAAGCCGCAAAAAGGTCGCTGTTGCAAGAAATGAACTTGCCCGCCGCCTGAAATCCGCCTTTGACCGCTCCGTCGAAGTAGGCTGGATCGAAGCCAGCCCGCATGAATTCACCTCGGCTATCTGAGGCATCCATGAAATATATTGCACTTGACTTTGAAACGGCGTACTGGGGCCCCGCCAATGCCTGCTCGCTTGGAATCGTCACAAGCGACGGACACGAAGTCATCGATGAATGGTACCATCTCATTCATCCGCTCAGCCTGAACTTCGATGAAGGCTGCTCGAAAATCAACGGCATCTATCCGGAAGACGTCATCGACGAGGACGAATTTCCCTACTTCTGGAAGGACATCGCCATGCGCCTTGAGGGCGGCATCGTCTTTGCCCACAACGCGCGCTTCGATATGGGCGTCCTTGCTTCTGCCATTGATACATACCAGCTTCCCGACATCCACTTCCGCTACGGCGACACCGTCGTCCTTTCCAGAAAGCTCTGGGCGGACCTGCCGAACCATAAGCTGAACACCGTCGCCGAAGAGCTGGGTTTCACATTCAACCATCATCAGGAGTTAGATGATGCAAGAGCCTGCGAATACATCGTAAGGAGCGCCATCGAAAAGACCGGCGCACCCGATGCGGAAGCCCTCATGAAAATGACCGGCCAGCAGCTGAAGCGCTTCGCCATCAAGCGCGGCGCCAAACGCCTTCTTGCACCGTGAAAGGAGATCCCTATGATATCCTGTATCCTTGCCGTCCCGTGCGGCCATCTGAAACTGACAGAAGAAAACGGATTCATCACTGCATGTGACTGGACAGAGGAAGCACCCTTCCCTGCCGAGACCGCGCTTCTTAAAAAAGCAGAAAAGGAACTGGAGGAATACTTCAAGGGAAAAAGGAAGACCTTCGACCTTCCCGTGCAGCCCAAAGGAACTGCCTTTGAGAAGGACGTGTGGAGCGTACTTGAAAAGATTCCTTACGGACATCTCATGACTTACGGGGAAATCGCCAAGGAAATCGGCCGCCCCAAAGCCTCCCGCGCCGTAGGAAATGCCT
This sequence comes from Dialister sp. CAG:357, assembly GCF_000435155.1. NCBI lineage: Bacteria > Bacillati > Bacillota > Negativicutes > Veillonellales > Veillonellaceae > Dialister > Dialister sp. CAG:357. The sequence goes on from NZ_FR896483.1 coordinate 6,190, forward strand.
GCGGCAAGAATCCCGTCTGCGTCATCATCCCCTGCCACAGAGTCGTAGGGAAAAATAATGACGGCGGTTATTCTAACGGCATGAAGTACAAGTATGCCCTATGGAAAGAAGAAGGAATTGAGAGGAAATAAAGAAGGGGCTGTGACAAAATTCGTTAAAACGCTGCTTTTTCCTTTTCTCGAGCGAAGCGAGGTTTAAGGGTGTTAACCTTGCTCCGAAGGAGAAGGTCCCGGCGAAGCCGGGGAATACAGTAGTTCTCGAGTGAAGCGAGGTTTTGTAGTTTTCAGACAGAACCAATAAATACACATGTTGGATAATCCTCTAATGGAATATTCCAATAGAAAAAAGGCTGTGGCAAAATGATTACACATTTTGTCACAGCCCCTTTTTTGTGTGGGGATATGGGATTGGGGAACAGGCAAACTTAGCGCATAAACGATTGATGGAGCAAAACCAAACAACCAGCCTTCGGCTGAGGTAATCAACCCTATCCGCCCTTCGGGCACCTTCCCCGTCTGGGAAGGCGAGTATTTCGCCATCTGGGGACATCACACAGTTTCCTGATTCCTTTATCTCTCTCCGCGAAGGAGGAGTTTTCTCAGGTCTTCTACTGTGTCGGCTACTTTTTCTGCGCCGGCTTCTTCGAGTTCCTGTCTGCTGCCGTATCCGTAAGCGACGCCTACGCTGGGGAGGCTGTTGGCTTTGGCGCCCAGGATGTCGTAGTTTGTGTCGCCAATCATGACGGTCCTGCCCGCCAGACTTTCTGCATTTCCATTACCGGAAAGCTGGCCCATGGCTTTGTGGATGATTTCTGCTTTCTGGCCGCGGCTGGCTTTCTTGGTGAGTTCGTCGCCGATGCCGCTTCCGCAGATGACGTCGAAGGCGTCGGTGAAGCCGAAGCGGTCGATGATTTTTCTTACGAAGGGTTCCGGCTTGCTCGATGCGACGGCGAGGACTTTTCCTTCCTTCTTGAGATCATAGAGAAGGTCTCCGATGCCGTCATAGGCTTCGCAGTCATAGAGTCCGCCTTCGTCTTCATACAGTTTCCTAAAGGCAGTGACGGCGGTGACGATCTGCTCGTCGGTCATGCCGTAGAGTTTTTTCATCTGCACATTGAGAGGCGGGCCGATGAAGCTGTGGAGCTTTTCTGCATCTTCTTCATGAATGCCTGCCTGATCGAGGCCGTACTTTACGGCTTTGACGATGCCCGGAGCGGATTCGGAAATCGTTCCGTCCAGGTCGAAGAAGTAGTAATTGTAAGAGTCCATGGCTCTCCTTTCAGGGAATAAAAGGGCTCCCGGCTTTGTACCGGGAGTCTCTTTTTATGGTTTTCTGTTTTTATTTTACACCGTGCATGATTTCTTTCAAGTATTCTTTCTTCTCGTTCTTCTCTTCTGCATTGTCCAGAAGGATGTCTACATAGCGGCTCAGCGTATCGGAGTCGGTGTAGTTGGAGATGAAGGAATCGGCCTTGTTGCTTTCCAGAATGATCGGGAATTCAACGGCGGAGAAAATCTGCATGGCTTTGAGATCCAGATCAGCGGGATCGGTGTATCCGGTAATCTCAGCGATATTCCGGATGACCTTGCTCCAGCACTGGCTGTGCAGAAGTGACAAGTAAATGAAGTACGTATCCTTGGCATCGTCGCTGGAAGGATTGGAGATGGAGCGAAAAAGTGCCGGGTGCTGGCGGGCGAGATGGAAATAGGCGATGATGTACTTCTTCAGCCTTTCCTTCGCCGAGAGCCTCGTATCGTCCAGGTATGCGACGATATTTTCCAGATTGCCCATCATGTATTCCAAAGCGCAGCCGATCAACTCTTCCTTCGACCCGAAGTAATAACGGACCGAAGCGATATTGACGTCTGCCTCTTTGGCGATCGAGCGGACGGTCGCCTTCTTGAAGCCTTCCTGCTGAAGAATCTTCACTGTAGCGGCGATCATCTTCTCGCGGACTTTTTCTCCTTTTCCAGTCAGTTTTCTATCACTCATAATGCAGTTCCCTTTCTCAAACTTACGGTCTTTCTGACGAAGGAGAGATCATCCTTGGATTCGCTCTTCTCGGTCAGAGCGCTTATCATCAGTTTCAAGCGGTTTGCCTGGTTGACTTCACTGGCACTGGCATCGCAGTCGAGAGCCAGGAATACGGCTTCCGGATACGCGGAGTGCAGTTTGTGGACCATGCCTTCACCGGTGATATGGTTCGGCAGGCAGGCAAATGGCTGCAGGCAGACGACGCCGCGGCATTCATGATACAGAAGATCGATCATGTCGGCGGTGAGGAACCAGCCTTCGCCGGCGCGGTTGCCAAGCGACAGGTACTGGGATGCTCTCTTGGCCATCTTCTCGATGCTTGTGATTTCATGGAAGCGTTTGGAATTCTTCACTGCCTTTTCCAGCGGCTTTCTGTACCATTCCAGGACGTAGCGGGAGAAGGTATCCTTCAGGTCTTCCCTCATGGAGCCGTCCATGAACTTTCTCTGGAAATGGCTGTCGAGAGAACCGTAGAGGAAGAAGTCAAGCATGCCGCTCGTTTCGGCTTCCCCGCCGTTCGCTTCGATTGCATGGACGATATCGTTGGATGCGATCGGGCTGAACTTGACGTAAATTTCACCGACGATGCCGATTCTCGGACGGCGCGGGCTGTCGTTGAGCGGCAGGCGGTCGAAGTCCTTGATGATATTGGCAAGGTTTTTCTTGTACTTGCGGAAGGATTCACCCTTGAGGATGGATTCGCAGCAGCGGTTCTGCCAGTCGCGGCAGAGGATTTCCGCGCTGCCCGGTGTCAGTTCATACGGACGTGTGCGGTAGAGGCACTGCTGCAGGGCATCGCCGTAAATGACTGCCTGTACAAGGTTCGTTGCCAGGGACAGCGAGAACTTGAAGCCAGGCTGCGGTTCAAAGCCCTGTGTGTTCAGGGAAATGACCGGAATCTGGGACAGGCCTGCTTCATCAAGCGCCTTGTGGATGAATCCGATATAGTTCGAAGCACGGCACATGCCGCCCGTCTGGGACATCATGAGCGCGGTGCGGTTCAGGTCATATTCGCCCGATTTCAGTGCGCGCATGAGGGAGCCGATCGTGATGATGGCCGGGTAGCAGGCATCATTGTTGACCGAAGCCAGCCCTTCATCGATATCCGCGCGGACCGGGGAAAGGACTTTGACATTATAGCCGGCAGCCCTTGCAGCAGCCTGGATGATCGGGAAGTGGATCGGGGACATTTCAGGAACGAGGATCGTGTAATCCTTGTCGTTCTTCATTTCCTCGGTAAACTCAGCCCTCGCATAATGGATTTCCGGCACATGATCGCTGTCCTGGATTCTTTCCTGGATAGCGGCCTTCAGCGAACGGAGACGGATACGGACAGCGCCGAGGTTCAAGCTCTGGTCGATCTTGAGGCAGGTGTAGAGACGGTCTCTCTTGCTCATGATTTCCTGTACCTGATCGGTAACGACGGCATCAAGGCCGCAGCCGAAGGAGTTCAGTTCGACGAGCTCAAGATCCGGATGGCGTGTGACGTATTCAGCTGCCTTGTACAGACGGCTGTGCCAGGTCCACTGGTTCATGACACGCAGATTCGGGAATTCGCCGCCCACCATGGATACGCCGTCTTCGGAAAGGACAGCCATGCCCAGCTGGTTGATGAGGTCAGGAATCGAATGGTTGACCGTCGGGTCGACATGGTACGGACGGCCTGCCAGCACGATGCCGATCAGGTGCTTGTCATGGATTTCCTTCAGAATGCGTTCTGTCTCATCGCGGAGCGATTTCCTGTATGCCTCTTCCGCCATTTCGCCTGCATTCATGGCAGCTTTGAGTTCATCGCCGGAAATGCCCATCGGCTTGAAGAATTCTTTCAGGCGGCCGTAGAGCTGCTTGGGCGCATGGAGCGGAAGGAACGGATGGTAGAATGTAGTCTTATATTTGGAGAGGACTTCGTCCATATTGGCCTGGATGTTTTCCGGATACGAAGCGACCATCGGGCAGTTGTAGCTGTTCGTGCTGCCTTCGACCGGGCCCTTGTCGATGCACGGGTACCAGATGAAATCCGGATGGTGCTTGGCAAGGTCATAGACATGCGCATGGGCAAGCTTGGCCGGGAAGCATTCGGAATACGAAGGAATCGTTTCCATCGCTTCGGTCGGGATGTCACGCAGCTGTTCGCTGGATGTGACGACACGGTAGCCGAGCTTCGTGAAGAAAGCATGCCAGTACGGGAAATCTTCGTACATGTTCATTGTACGCGGAATGCCGACGGTGCCTCTCTTGGCCTGGCCCGGTGTCAGGGACTTCCTGTGCCAGATCTCGTCGTACTTCCAGCGGTAAATATTCGGGAGCGTGGAATGTGGTGCGCTCTTGCCGGTCAGCATGATAGCGGTGCCTCTCTCGCAGCGGTTGCCGGAAACGAAGGCACGTCCGTCGCTGAAGCGGGTAATCGTAACCATGCAGTGGTTGCCGCAGCCCGGGCAGCGTTTCATTTCATTCGTGAGTGACAGGCTCTTCAGCTTTTCAGGGGTGACGAGCGAGGTCACATGGCCTTCCGGACATTTATCTTTCGTAATCAGCGCAATACCGTAAGCGCCCATCAGCCCTGCGACATCCGGACGGATGACATGGCAGCCGAGGAGCAGTTCCAGTGCGCGGAGGACGGCATCATTATAGAACGTACCGCCCTGGACGACGACCTTATTGCCAAGATCAGCCGCAGTACGCAGGCGGATGACTTTGTACAGCGCATTCTTGATGACAGAATAGGAAAGGCCGGCAGAAATGTCTGCGACCGATACACCGTTCTTCTGCGCTTCACGGACACGGGAGTTCATGAAGACCGTGCAGCGGGAGCCCAGGTCGACCGGGTGCCTGGCTGTCAGAGCGATGCGTGCAAATTCCTTGACGTCCATGCCAAGGGACTGTGCAAATGTATCGAGGAAGGAACCGCAGCCGGAAGAGC
>NZ_FR896483.1:11167-26413 GCF_000435155.1 Dialister sp. CAG:357
AGAGCATGCTTCATTCAGAAGAATGTCGTCGACAGCGCCGTCCTTGATGCGGCAGCACTTCATATCCTGGCCGCCGATATCCAGAATCGTGGAAACATCCGGCAGGAAGTGCTTGGCGCCTCTGTAGTGCGCCATCGTTTCGACTTCGCCTACATCCGCTTCGAGCGCTCTCTTGATCAGCTCTTCGCCGTAGCCGGTGACACCCGCGCCGCAGATGACGGCTTCCTTCGGGAGCTTGTCATAGAGGTCCGTCAGGATCTTCCTGGCACCGTTCAGCGGAGTACCCTTATTTCCTGCATAGTATTCATAAAGGATATTGCCTTCCCTGTCAAGAAGGACAGCCTTGATCGTTGTGGAACCAGCGTCGATGCCGAGCCATACCGGGCCTTTTGCCTTGGAAATATCGGCTCTTGGCGCATGGAAACGAGCATGGCGTTCCTTGAATTCCTTGTAATCTTCTTCCGTTGCAAAAAGCGGCGGGAGCGTCTTGGCATTGCCCAGATCGGATTCCTCCGAGTTCTCCACCTTCGTCAGCCAGCTGTCAAGATCGAGCGGCTTGTCGTGGCAGGCAGAAACAGCAGCGCCGATAGCGACATACAGTTCGCCGTGTTCCGGAACGATCATATCCTCGTCCTTGATATCCAGAGTCTTCTGGAAACGTTCGCGAAGGATCGGCTGGAACGTCAAAGGACCACCAAGGAATGCTACCTTGCCGTGGATCGGGCGTCCGCATGTCAGGCCGGAAATCGTCTGATTGACGACGGACTGGAAAACGGACAGTGCAATGTCTTCATGAGAGACGCCTTCATTCAAGAGCGCCTGGATATCTGTCTTGGCGAAAACGCCGCAGCGGGAAGCGATCGGGTAGATTTCCTTCGCCTTCTCGGCCATCTTTCCAAGGCCTGCTGCATCGACAGAAAGAAGAGATGCCATACGGTCGATGAATGCGCCCGTGCCGCCTGCGCATGCGCCATTCATACGCTGATCGACACCATTTCTCAGGTACGTGATCTTCTCATCTTCGCCGCCCAGCTCGATGATGACATCCGTATCCGGATTGAACGTGCGGATTGCCTTCGTTTCCGCCAGGATTTCCTGACAGAAAGGCAGTCCCATCATCTTTGCAAGTCCCATGCCGCCGCTTCCGGAAATGGACGCGGTGATACGGTAACCCGAATAATCCTTCTGAAGTTCCTTCAAAAGGGAAATCGTCGCGCTTCTGATATTGGACATATGACGCTGGTACCGTCCGAAAAGCAGTTTCAGGTATGGCGACAGGGCCACGACTTTGACCGTGGTCGAACCTACGTCGATACCGACATGGATAACAGGTTTCATGGAATAACCTCCTGGACTCTTCCGGAGTCTTTTTGCCCCGCTCCCAACTGCGGGTGGTGAAAAAGAATTCCCTATACGAAATAATGATTAATGTTTATAATCATACGATTGATTTGTTCGATTATATTTTAACACTTTTTGCACATAAGAACAACGGAAGAAAATCATACACGTGTTTATAATTCATACGTTTTTACCGATAAATTCGGATAAAATGATAGATAACTTATAGAATACTATGAAAAGAGAAAAAAAGATACAGGACTGAAAAAATATTTTTATCAGCCTGTATCTTTTTTAAATGAAAATTTTAGATGCGTTTAATTTTAAATTTTTCTTTCCGTTTTTGATTTTCCATCAAAATGCATGAAATTACAGAAAATATTCCTACTTCATTTCTTTTGCATGAGCCGGGGCAATCCTTGTGTAGAACATGATGACAGCCAGCACATAGCAGACGACCATGATGATTCCCATCGGAAGTGCCGTCTGGTCCCCTGCAATGCCGACGACCGGCATCATGACGCCGCCAAGAATCATGGAGAAGAAACCGATCAGAGCCGAGCCGCTCCCTGCATTTTCACCGCAGCGCGAAAGTGCCAGCGATACGGAAGCCGCGCCCATGACAGAAAGCGGGACGATTGTCACGAAAAGGACGGGAATCATGTACCAGATCGGCGCCTTCACAATGATGCCTGCCAAAAGGAAGAAGGAAGCGATGAGAGGAATCAGAATGGAATACTTCAGCATGACCACCTCGCGCACCGTCCCTGCCAGTCTTGCCGGCAGCGCACCGACCAGCATGAGTCCCACGCCGATGCCGCCGAAAATATAGCTGTACTGCTGCGGGGTGACATGGTAGATGTTCTGGAAAAGGAAGGAAGAACCTGAGATATAGGAGAAGAAAGCGCCGAATACAAAGCACTGTACCAGGCAGTGGCCAAAGAAATAACGATTCTTCACCAATGTGCCGAACGCCCTGAACCCGTCAGAGAAACGGCGCACGCGGTCCGTCTTCTTCAGCGTTTCCTTGTACGCCATCGTCGCCATGATCTGGATGATACCGACAGCCGTCAGCACAAAGAAAATGCCGTGCCAGGACGTGAAGAGAAGAATCTGCCCGCCAAGAACAGGCGCCGCGATCGGAGCAAGACCATTTACCATCATGAAGATCGCCATGAAGCGCATGAGCTCCGGCCCTTCGCACACGTCCCTTGCAATGGCACGGGAGATGACGATGCCGAACGCCCCTGAAAGTCCCATGATGAAACGGAAAACAAGGAATACATAAATATTCGTGCAGACAGCGCAGACAGCCGATGCAATCGTGAAACCGCCCATCCCGATAAAAAGAGGCACCTTGCGCCCCATGCGGTCACTCACCGGCCCGCCAAAAATCTGCCCCAGGGCCATGCCGATCATCGTCATCGTCAAAGTCATCTGCATCATCGATGTGGAAATGGAAAAATAAGAGGACAACTCCGGAAGCAACGGCAGGTACATATCCGTAGACAGCGGCGCCATTGCAGACATCACTCCCAGAAAAATCGTCAGAAACGTCAAAGAATGCATCAAACTCCCCTTCCTGCTGCCAAAGAAAAAACTCCGTATAGTATACGGAGTTCGCCTGAGACCCGGGCCAAGCCCTGCCTCGCTCTGCCAAGCAGCATGCAATTATCAGTTAGTATTGTTATCTATTTTAAAAAATATTTTAGAAATTGGCAAGAGGAAGTTTGTAGATGAGAGAGAAAAAAGATAGAAATGGGGGAATTAAAACCATACAAATAGGAAAAGGTGAAACAATTGAAAGATTAAAACCGGAGGACGAGGGAAAAGAGAAAAGATTAAAACCATACAACCAGCCTGACGGCTGTCGGAAATGATGTTTTCGTCGCCTTCGGCGCCACCTTCCTCTACGAGGCAAGGTCAAACACCCTTAAACCAAGGCTTTGCCTTGAGGAAAAGGAAAACCACAAAACCTCGCTTCGCTCGTGGAACCTTTTTAGATTAGAAAGTTCAATAAATAATCAACCCTATCCGCCCGGCATCAGAAACCAGGCCGGGCACCTTCCCCGTCTGGGAAGGTCAACACCATTTCCTTGCTTCGCAAATAGAAAACAGGCAAACCAAGCTGCGCTTGAGGAAAATAATTAAAACCATACGACCTCGCTCCGCTCGCGGAACCTTTTTATAAAAACCAATGAATACTACACTTCTTTCTGCCGCATTCGCGGCAGCCTTCCCCGACGGGCAGGTCAAAACCTTCCGTGCCGGCATGTACTGATATTATCAACGGTGATTTAAATGCGTTTACCATAAATGAAAACCGTAAGGCACTCATTCGATACTATCATCAGCAACGAAGCGGAGGACTTCAACCTCCCCGTCGGGAGAGGATCCGGCTTATCTTTTAACTGTTGCCGGAGAAAGGGGTGTAGTTCCTTCGAGCGAAGCGAGGTTGTTTGGTGTTTTTATATAAGCGCCTTATTCTTTCCCGCTGCAGCATCGCTACTTATGGACAATTATCAAATTTTCCCAACAAAAAAGACTCCCGAAGGAGTCTCTTTTGGGTTTTATTAGAAGGAGTAGTTGAGTTCTACGCCCCATGCGTCGTCCGGATCTTCGACAGAAGAGCCGTCGATTCCATCTGCTTTGCCTGCAAAGTTGTAGTAAGCGTCGAGTTCTACGTTCTTCTGAAGAGCTACGCCTGCACGTGCTACCCAGAACTTCACGTCTGCGCCGTTAAGCCGGCCGTAGTCGAGCTGGTCGGTCAGGTCGAGAGCGGAGTTGCCGAGCGCGTAAGAAGCGTAATCAGCATCTACATAGTGTACGCCGAGTGTCCAGGTGCCTGGTTTTTCTACGTCAACCGCGCCATAGGTAAGGCCTGCGGTCCAAAGAGCTGCATGGCCGATGTCATGATTGAAGCGGGACTGTACATAGTCGCCGTCGAGTGCGAGGTTGCCGCCGAGGTCGATGCTGGTGCCTGCACCCCAAACGCTGACTTTAGCATTAAATGCGTATCTTATTTTACGCCGCATTATCACTATCTTCCTATTCCCGCATTTTCGCAACAAAAAAAGACCGGATTTCTCCGGTCTCTGTTTGTTAAGCGTTTGCGCTTCTGAGTTTTTCTTTGAATGCTCTGTCTTTTCCTGTAGCACGGCAGTCGCGGCAGTAGCCGTAGATTTCTACTCTTGGTTCTGCTGCTTCGAAGCCATATTCTTCGTCGAGGACTTCTGCGTAGTCGGACTGCAGTCCTACGTCTACCGGGAAAATCCTGTGACAGGAGAGGCAGACCGCATGATGGGAAGGAGTTCCGTGCGCGTATTCGTAGCGGATCAGGCCATCAGCCAGCATGGTGGAACGAAGCAGTAAGCCGTTTTCAGCAAGAGCTTCACAGTTTCTGTACACGGTGGACAGGGACAGACGCATGTCCTTTCCACGAACGGCTTCATATACTTCTCCTGCTGTCAAAGGCAGGCTCTTTTCCAGCACTTTCAGAATCATTACGCGTGCTTTCGTCCTTTTTAAATGCTTTTTCACTAAAATTTCTTCAAAGCTTCCCATAGCGGCTCCTTGTTTCTTGTTAATCAGGGTTTCTCAAAAATTCAGCAAACTATCTGTATGTTTTGAATTTTAAATTATATAGTATGCTATACATCTCATATTATAAGGTCTTTTTCCGTTTTTTCAAGTTTTTTCTTGTGCTTTTACATGCACTCAATGAAATTTGTTAGAAAAAAACCGCGCTGGGAACGCGGATTTCTTCTTTACGGAATACCTTGAAATGAAAAAAGAGGATGCAGAAGGATTTTCCCTCCGCATCCTCTGTCTTCCGTTCTGCTTACTGCAGTTCGTACTGATAGTCTTCGCGGAGGACGCGGATAGCGCCTTCGTCGCCTTTCATGGCAGCTTTGATGAGCCAGGCCATGGCCTCTTTCTCATTTTTTTCGCAGCCTTCACCGGCGGAGAGTGCATAGCCGTAGTGGGCCATTCCGAAGGCATCGCCTTCTTCAGCGGCTTTCTTGTACCAGGAAACAGCTTTTGCAATGTCTGATTTTACGCCAATGCCGGCTTCAAGGCAAAGCCCCATTGCGGAATACGCAGCAATGATTCCGTTTTTTGCTGCTTTCTCATAGCATGCATACGCTTCTTCCTGATGCTTGCCTGTTCTGGTATAGGCATCGCCCAGGCGGTAGTAGACGTCCTTGTCGCCGAGTTCTTCGGCTTCCTTTGCCATGGCTTTCGCCTTTTCCTCATCGACTACGCCGGCCTGTCCGGTGACGTATTCAGCGCAAGATACGGCGAGGAATACGCGAAGTGTGGCATCGCCGTCAGGGTCGCCCATTTCGCGGCCCTTCCTGATCCACATTTCCGCAGCAGCCAGGTCCTTGCGGACACTGGTTCCCTGCGCATAGAAGAGACCGGTCATCAGCATAGCGGCGGTGTCGCCCCTTTCGGCTGCCAGGAGGTAGTACTGGAATGCCTTTTCAGGACTGACACGGCCAAGCATGCCTTCGTCGTAGAGTTTTCCCAGAAGGGATGCAGCTTCGGCGCTTCCGTCGTCGCTTGCGCGTTCAAGGGAGCGTCTTGCCTTTCTCGGGTTCGGCTTTCCGCCATTGATGCCCTTCATGTACATTCTGCCCAGAAGAAGGTTGGCACGGGAAATATCGTAACTGGACGCGATCTTCCAGCAATTTTCCGCTTTCACTTCGTCCTTGGAGACGCCTTCTCCCTTTTCCAGCTTTTCACCGATCTGGCAGATTTCCTCGGCCGCTTCTCTGGCTCCGAGATTGGCGGCTTTCCTAAAGTAGGTGACAGCATCATCGATACTGCCGGTATGGAGGCAGTCCTGCCCCATCGAGTAGTAATATTCCATCATTCTATCTGATGCCATTTGTTCCGCTCCTTTTCTTCTTGAAAGTATCGCTCCCGCCTTTTCCGGATTGACCGCTCCTGCCAGAAAAAATGCATTGGCAAGGCGGCTGAGGGGTTCCCCCAGCCGCCGAATCGCCAGTGATTCTTATACCGTGATGAAATTGGCTTTGCAGAAAAAGTCAAAAGCAAATCGCTTGCAGCCTGCTCATGCAGGTCTTTTTATTATCTGAATTCCTTGCAGAGGTCTTCGAAGAGTTCTGCAGATGGTTTTTCTACGTGGTCGATCAGGCGTACGTCCTTGGACGGTACGATGTCGCCGAAAGCAACGGAGTCCTTTTCTTCGTAGATGACGCCGGTCACGAGGCTGTTCGTTTCGCCGAGCAGTCTGTATGCAGCTGCTTTGCTGGACGGATCATGATCCGGTGCTACGTCTTCCATCTTGACCAGGTGTTCATTGTACCACTGAACGGTGTTCAGGTGGTTGAATGTAACGCATGGTGTGAAGATGTTGACATAGGAGAAACCTTTATGGTCGACAGCTCTTTCGATGACGTTGATCATGGTCTTGCTGTCGATAGCATAAGCCTGTGCTACGAAGGTAGCGCCGGCAGCCAGTGCCATAGCCGGAGCATCGAGCGGAGTCAGCGGGTTGCCGTCCGGGGTTGTCTTGGTGACGAAGCCCTTATCGGAAGCCGGAGACGTCTGGCCCTTTGTCAGGCCGTATACCTGGTTATCGAATACGAGGTATGTGATGTCCATATTTCTCTTGATCGCATGCATAGCATGGCCCAGGCCGATGGCGTAGGAGTCGCCGTCGCCGGAGCAGACGATCATGTGCTGATCCTTGTTAGCACATTTGATGCCCTGTGCGAAAGGAAGAGCTCTGCCATGCGTCGTGTGGGCGCCATAGCAGTACTGATAGCCGCCGATACGGGAGGAGCAGCCGATGCCGGAAATCAGTGTGATATCCTCATTGGCCCAGCCCTTCTTGGCGCATACAGCGGAGATGGCGTTCTGAATGCCATAGTCGCCGCAGCCGGGGCACCAGTTCGGTACGATTGTATTTTTATAATCTCTCGGTGAAGCCATATCAGTATACCTCCTCAGCTTTCTTTACAATCGTGGATGCCAGGAACGGAGTTCCGTCATACTGCAGGAGAGACAGGAGCTTGTCGTGGCAGGCGAAATTGATGGCGAAAAGTTCATGCAGCTGTGCGGTGAGGTCTTCTTCTACGATGAGGACCTTCTTTGCGCCATTGATGTAAGGAGCGAGCGCTTCGGTCGGGAATGGAGAGAGAAGTCTGAGCTGGAGGTGGTTGACCTTCTTGCCCTGAGCTTCCAGTTCTTCACGAGCTTCTTCGATTGCGCCGTTTGTGGAGGTGACGCCGATCAGGAGCAGATCGCAGTCGGTATCTTCATGAGCCACGGTGAATGGCTGGATAGCTTTAGCCACACCAGCGAATTTCCTGTGACGTTTGTTCATTTCCATGACGCGGTCAGCCTGACCTTCAGCCGGTTTGCCGAATACATTGTGTTCGAGGCCGGTGGAGAGGAACATGCCGTTCTTTACGCCAGGAATCGTTCTCGGGGAAATGCCGTCTTCGACATCTTCGAAACGATGGAAGTATGCTTTCTTTGCCGTATCAAGTTCCGGCAGACCTTCGGTAACGAGCTTGCCGCGTTTGATAGCGATGCGGTTCGGATCGAAAGCCGGTACGGACTGTTTGCACATACCAAACTGCAGATCGGAAAGGAGAATGACCGGAGTCTGGAATTCTTCAGCCAGGTTGAAAGCTTCCTGGGTAATGTAGTAGCAGTCTTCGATAGAAGATGCAGCGAGGACGATCTTTTCAGCATCGCCATGGCCGGAAGCAATCGCATAGCGGATATCGCTCTGTTCTACCTTCGTAGGCATGCCCGTGGACGGGCCTGCACGCATAACGTCAATGATGACGACCGGGATTTCTGCGATGGTTGCCATGGAAATGGATTCAGCCATGAGGGAAAGCCCTGGGCCGGAAGTAGCGGTGAAAGCACGAACGCCGGCATAACCTGCGCCCATAGCCATCATGCAGGAGGACAATTCGTCTTCCGTCTGTACGACCGTACCGTTGATCTTGTGTACGACTTTGATCATGTATTCCATGATTTCAGAAGCCGGGGTAATCGGGTAAGATGCCATGAAGCGGGCACCTGCGGAAATAGCACCGAGGGCTGCTGCTTCATTGCCAAGCAGGTACAGCTGATCTTTCTTCGGAGGAGTTGCCAGAGCACCCAGAGATACGCCCTGCAGCTTCTCGATAGCTACATCATAGCCGTCCTTGAAAATCTGTTTGTTCTTGGAAACGATTTCTTCGCCCTTCTTGCCGAAGCGTTCAGCGATGAAACCATAGAACGGGTCTTCCGGGAATCCCAGAACGCCTGCGCTCATGCCCAGTGCAGCGATGTTCTTCATCTGCATGCTGCCGTACTTTCTTGCCAGCTCCGTGATTGGAAGCGCCAGGAAAATACATCCGGAATGTGCGTCAAATTTCGGGTGGAATGCGTCATCAGCGATGATAACGCCGCCCTTCGGAACTTCATGACCGTGAAGGTCGATAGTCTCCTGGTCCAGGGCTACCAGGCAGTCTACATGCTCACCGATCGTAGCGACTTCTTTCGTTGCGATACGCAGGGCAATCGTTGTATGACCGCCCTTAATGCGGGATGCGAAGAGACGCTGGCTGAAAAGGGAATACCCTTCCTGTGCCAGTACGCGTCCGAGAATTTCGCCGCAGGATTCTACGCCCTGACCCTGCTGTCCGCCCATTTTCCAAATAAAATCACGTTTCGTTTCCACTCCATCTGCCTCCTTGCTGATGAATGTAAAGGAAATAAATATAATATGGGTTCTTTTATATGCGGATTTCCTTATTACGCGAGACATCTATCCATCTGATGTCCTTTCTATTATACCATATATGACATTTTTTCAACCTGAATGGGAATGGTTTTATACAATTTATAGTGCCGCAAAATTGGTTCTGCTACCCGGGGAGGGAGACAAGCAAACCAAGCTGCGCTTGTTGGAACACCATAAGACTTTGGAAATGGGAAAAACATGATAAAACCATAAAACCTCGCTGCGCTCGTGGAGATGAACCTCCTCAGGCGCATGCGCGCCAGCTCCCCCTACGGGGCGAGCTCTGACACCCTTAAACCGAACTTCGTTCGTGGAAAACACCATAAAACCAGCCTGCGGCTGTAAGAACTTCATCTCATTCGTCGTCTTCGGCGCCACCTTCTCCTTTCGGAGCAAGGTTAACACCCTTAAACCTCACTTCGTTCGAAAAAACACCATACATCCTCGCTTCGCTCGAAGGAAATGCACTCCTTTCTGTCACTCCGTGACATCCTTCCTCTCCGAGGCAGGTCTCAAGAGGAATAAAGAAAAGATTTTTAATCTGATTTGTTTGAAACCTTTCTTAATCCTATCCCTACCATACGCCCTTCCCTTCCAGGGCAAGGTCAAGGGCCTATCTTGGCCTTTAGCTCTGCTAAACTCACGCAAAAAAGAAGGACCTTCGGTTGGGAAGATCCTTCTTTTTTATTTGATCCGCTGATGTTCAGGGATTATTTAATGTCGTACATACCGCTGACGCCTTCTCTGAGGTTGATCAGGATATTCTTTGTCTGGCTGTAGTGTTCGAGCATAACCTTGTGGGTTTCTCTGCCGATGCCGGACTGTTTGTAGCCGCCGAATGGTGCGCCTGCCGGGAGATCGTTGTAGGTGTTGACCCACATACGTCCGGTGCGTACAGCACGTGCTACTTTCAGAGCGGTGTCGATGTTCTTGCTGAACACTGCGCCGCCGAGGCCGTATACGCTGTCGTTTGCCAGAGCAATGACTTCGTCAGCTGTCTTGAATTTCTGTACAACGACAACTGGTCCAAAGATTTCTTCCTGGCATACGCGGCAGTCATTGTTTCCTGCGATCAGGATAGTCGGTTTCATGAAGAAGCCTTTGTCGCAGCCGTTTTCGGTGTAGCGTTCGCCGCCGGTTACGAGGGTTGCGCCTTCTTCGAGGCCGATCTTGATGTAACTGAGGACTTTATCCTGCTGTGCTTTGTAGATCTGAGCGCCCAGCTGGGTGGTCGGATCGGTCGGGTCGCCTACTTTGACGCCTTCGAAGGTTGCTTTCAGATGTTTGATGAATTCATCGAAAATGCCTTCCTGAACGAAGAGGCGGGAGCCTGCGCAGCATACCTGGCCCTGGTTGAAGAGGATGCCTTTGCATGCGCCGTCGACAGCCTGCTTCAGGTCAGCGTCGTCGAATACGATGTTTGCGGATTTGCCGCCGAGTTCCAGGGTGACTGGAATCAGCTTGTCGCATGCAGCCTGGTATACGCCGCGGCCGACTTCAGTGGAGCCGGTGAATGCGAGTTTGTCGATATCCGGATGATCGAGCAGCCACTGGCCGGATTTGGAACCCTTGCCGGTGACAACGTTCAGAACGCCCTTCGGGAGGACACTCTGGATCAGACGGACGAGTTCCATCAGGGACAGGGATGTATGGGAGGACGGTTTAATAACGATGGTGTTGCCTGCTGCCAGTGCAGGAGCGAGTTTCCAGCAAGCCATGGTGAACGGGAAGTTCCACGGAATGACCTGACCAACAACGCCGACTGGTTCATGGAGAATCAGGGACAGAGTGTTGTTGTCGAGCATGGTGGCAGAACCTTCCCAAGCTCTCAGGCATCCTGCGAAGTAACGGAAATGATCGGAACCCAGCGGAATATCTGCTGCTGTGGTTTCACGGATCGGCTTGCCGTTGTCCAGTGTTTCCACCAGTGCGAGATGATCGAGGTTTGCGTCGATGATATCAGCGATCTTCAGAAGAATGTTCTGTCTTTCGATTGGAGAAGTCTTGGACCATTCCGGAAGAGCTGCTCTTGCTGCCTTGACAGCTGCGTCTACGTCTTCCTTGGTTGCTTCTGCGAAATATGCGAGATGTTCCCCGTTAGCCGGGTTGTGTGCGTCAAATGCAGCTCCATCAGATGCGGGAACGAATTCACCGTTGATGAAAAGACCATACTGCTGCTGAATGCCTGCTTTTGCCATAAAATTACCTTCCTTTCGGTAAAATGCAGGATATTCCTGCCTTTCCTATAAGTGCTCCGCCGGTCATTTTACGATTGGACGGTGAACCGGAGAAGGAAATTTCTTCAGCCTTTCTATACGCGGAAATAAAACCTTTCATACTGTTCGATGGTCACTTTCCGTTTTTCTACGGCTGTATTCATAGTATATCACCGGAAATAGAAATATTCAATACAATCGATATTTATTTCGATACATCTTTTAGGAGTTTTTGTCAAAAAATGATGACATTTATTTATGAATAGACAAATAAGTGTCTATCCCAATAAAAAAAGAAGCCCCGAAGAGCTTCTTTTTCGTTTTTCTTATACCCTTGATTAGAAGGAGTAGTTGAGGGATACGGATGCGAGATCGTCGTAATCGGTATCTGTATCGGTCTTAACGTCGAATGCGTATTCGCCATGGAGACGGATGTTCTTAGCGAGTACGACATCGCCGGTTGCGAGCCAGTACTTAGCAACCTTAGCACCGTCATTGACGAGGGATGCCGGGGAAACGTTGTAGGTGGTTCCATCAAGGAAGGAGCCCTTTTCAGCGCGGACATACTGTCCAGCCAGCTGGAAGGTGCCTGGTTTCTTCAGATCAACGGAGCCATAGCCAAGGCCTGCGGTCCAGGTTTCCGGATCTCCATCATACTTGGTGTTCTGGTAGAAATCACCGAATACGCGGAAATCATCAACAACATTCAGTGTCAGACCAGCGCCCCAGATACGAGCATCTGCGTCATCATGGCCATCGATGTATTCAGCATCGTAAGCTACTTTGCCAGCTGCGCCGTACAGACGAGCGAAGCCTGCTTCTCTGTTGTTGATTCCATCGCTTTCAGTTGCTGTTCCGAGAACACCGACATTGAAGCGGCCATAGCCGAGGTCGAGAGCGAGTTTTTCGCCGCCGATGGTAGCGATAGCGCCTTTAAATTCATCATCATACTGTAAACCGGTCTGGCCGAGGAAGAGGTCGATCTTGCCGATGTTTACAGAAGCTTTGTCGCCGAAATCATGGTGAACAATCAGCTGATCAAGGTAAGCCGGATCTTCATTGGTGCTCTTGAAGTTCATGTCGTAGCGGAGACGTCCGAGAACGTAGGTGCTGTCATTGACCTGGCCCTTGATGTTGACCTGCATACGGCCATCCCACTTATCAGCAGCTTTGCCATTGTCGCCATAGCTCTGGTTGTAACGCATACGGCCGTTGCCGGAGAAAGAAAGGTTTCCGACTTTCTTTTCGAGGTTAGCAACGCGAACGCCCAGGTTTGCGAGTTCGTCAGCATATTCGCCAGCGAGTTTGTCCAGGGTTGCTCTCTGTTCAGCGTTCAGCTGATCTTCCTTAGCGAGCATGCGGGCAATGATCTGAGCCATTTCATAACGGGTGATGTTTCTTTCGCCCTTGAAGGTGCCATCCGGATAACCTTCAACGACGCCCTGTTCGGACAGGTCTTCAACTGCCTGATAAGCCCAGTCGTTCGGGGTTACATCAGAGAATGGATTTGCAGCGTATGCGGATACGCCAGCTGTGAGTGCTGCTACTGCAGCAATTGCGAGAACCTTTTTCATGTTTCATCGCTCCTTTAATAGAAAATATAGAGAATTATGCGTGCCTCTATTTTTCCTCGGAGGAGCTCCGACTAGGACCTTGCGCGAGTGACCGTGTTTCCTCTGCTGTCTTTCATCTTTGCTTTTCCAAGGGACATGACCTTGAGGCTTCCTTCATGTCTGTGGTTAGCTTAACACGGACGCAAAGTTAAATCAAGTTTAAACTATTGATAAACCTTTATGATATGCATGAGACTTTTGATTATTTGTAAAACATTCGACAGAATCAGTTTTATACTGAGTTATCACAATCATTCCCATTAACTCCCGCATGACCGACTATAAGTCATTTCAGACATTTTTATATTTTTGACTATCAGTCATATATGAGCGGCGCGCCGGCCTTGAGAGAATATAGATAAGTTTTATGAACTCATGGGTGTCGATATCGAAATAAAAGAAGGACTGTCAAAATGTGCAGGCATTTCGACAGTCCTTAGTGAGAGTTATTTGATTGAGAGAATTAGAACCATACAACCTCGCTGCGCTCGAAGGAAATGAACCTCCTCAGTCGGCTCCGCCGCCAGCTCCCCCTACGGGGCGAGCTCTGACCCCCTTAAACCGAACTTCGTTCGAGAAAAGGAAAAAGCAACATTTTAGCGGATTTCTACAGCTCCTTTTGCCTATATATTCCTTTATCCTTATTTCCTCAGTCGATGATCTCGAATTCTGCTTTGCTGCCTTTTTCGGCGGGTGTGACGCGCAGTCGTGCGTCTATGCGTTCTTCGAGTTCTGGGACGTGGGAGATGATGCCTACCATGCGGCCTGTGTTCTGGAGGTCGATGAGTGTATTCATGGCGCTGTTCAGGGAGTCGGGGTCGAGGGTACCGAAGCCTTCGTCGATGAACATGGTATCAAGACGGACGCCGCCCTGTCTTGACTGGACGACGTCAGCAAGGCCAAGGGCCAGGGAGAGGGATGCCAGGAAGGTTTCACCGCCGGAAAGTGTATTGGCCGGTCTTGACCGTCCGGTGAAGCTGTCGGAGACTTCCAAGGAGAGTCCGCCCTTCCCCAGTCCGCTTTCGTCTGTCATGCGGTGGAGGGAGTATCTTCTCCTGCTCATGGAGAGAAGACGGAGGTTCGCAGCATTGGCTACGTCGTCAAGGAGTGTGCCAAGGACGTATCTTTCCAGGGTGATCCTTGTCTTCTTTCCGCTTGTGAGGTCATAAAGGCCTCTTATAAGGCCTTCCTCCTTGCGGAGGTCTTCCAGTTCCTTCTCGATGGCTCTGGCGTCTGAAACGGCCTTTTGGAGCGTTTCTGTGCGTTCCTTGAGAGCGGCTGCCCTTTCGGAGGCTTTTTTGAGCTGATCCTGCAGTGCTTTGGATTTTTCATTCAGCGCCAGCATGTCAGGACGCTCCTTCCCTGCCGTCTCCTGCTCTTCTGCTTTGATCCGTTCTTCTGTGCTCTTTCTGTCTGCGCGGTACTGTTCCAGTGTCTTACGGACGCTTTCTTCCGTGTCCTTCTTCTTGTACCATTCCTTGCATTCGTCGAGACTCTGGAAGCCGGCCTTATCGGAAGCTTCCTTCAGGACGGATTCTGTTTCCCTGTATTTCTTCACGAGCTCTTCTCTGCGCTCTTCGGCATTCCTGCATGCGGCCTGGCTGGCAGAGAGGTCGGCTCCTGCTTTCCTCAGCTGGGCGGCCGCCGTTTCCTTGTCCTGTTCCCACTTCCTGATATCCGTCAGAAGGCGCGTGCTTTCTGCTTCCAGATATTTGGGATCCCTGTATGCTTCAGGAATTTCCTCAAGCGTCTTCATCTGTGCATCGGCCTTCGCGTGATCGCTCATGGCTTTCGCATAGGCGCCTGTGCTGTGCTTTTCCTTGGTATCATTGGCTCTGTCATAAGCGGCTGATGTTCTTTCATATTCCTTCTGCGCACGTTCGACATCTTCTGCCTTTGCTACATGGTCTCCGCCGCGGGCCGGGGCCGGATGATGGATGGCACCGCAGACGGGGCATGGCACGCCGTCTTCGAGTCCTTCCGCCAGAAGGAATGCCTGTCCGTCGATATAGGATTTCCTGACAGCATCTGCCTTTTCCTTCTGCTCATCCCTTGCCTTTCTCGCCGCTTCGGCGGCAGCCTGGAGGCGCTTTGTTTCCTCTTCTGCTCTGGATAATGCGTTTTTCGCGTTTTTGAGCGCCTGGACGGCTGCCCCGTACAACTTTGCCTTGGGCACCAGGTCCTGCATTTTAAGGGCCGTTTTACGCTCTTCTTCGCGCTTTTCTTTCATGGCATCGAGTTCTTGGATGCGTTTTTCAAGCGTTTCATTCAGCTTGGAATACGTTTCCATATCCGCTCT
>NZ_FR896483.1:26479-35891 GCF_000435155.1 Dialister sp. CAG:357
TTCCCGGGTGATGCCATCCAGCTGGACAAAGTAAGGCGCAAGCTCCCGGGCGCTCCGGATCAGGGAAAGGGACGCTTCCATTTCCTTCATGCGTCCTTCTTCATTCTTAAGGGCCGCATCCTGCTTCAATGCCTTTTCAAGCTCCGTGAAATGGCCCATCAGTGCGGTTTCCTTCTGGTAGACTTCACGGAATTCATTGCTTTCCTTTTCCTGCTTCCGGGTCGTCTCCACCGCCTCCTGCAGTGATTTCTCCGCTTCTTCCACGATCGAGGCGAGCTGCTTTTCGTCTGCGGCGCCGGCGGTGCTGAGAATCTGGTCTTCTCTTGTCTGCTTTTCCATTTTCTCACGGACTTTTGCATCGAGCCTGTCTTTCAGCCTGTCCTTGAATTCCGAGAAACGCTGTGTCTTGAAGAGCTGCTTCAGGATGGCTTCTCTTTCATCGGCCTTTGCCACGAGGAGTTTTCTGAAATCGCCCTGCGGAAGGAGGATGACCTGGCAGAACTGGTCGGCATTGAGCCCGATGAGTTTCCCTGCGGCTTCTTCAATGCCTGTGCGCAGTGTATTGATTTCCTTGCCGTCTTCCAGTTCGGAAAGGGACGCCTGCATGGCAGCCAGTGTCTGTCCGCTGCCGCGTTTCTTATCAACCATCTGCGCCGGGCTTCTCGTTGCGCGGTATGTCTTATCCCCCAGCATGAAATCGAAAATGACTTCTGTCCTTTCCGAGGAGTCGGCATAGTCGCTTCTCATTTTCTCGCCTGTCCGGTCGCCGCTTGTCTTGCCGTAAAGGGCATAGCACATGGCATCCAGGATCGTCGTCTTCCCGGCTCCGGTCGGGCCGCAGATCAGGAAGAGATGGCGTCCCTGCAGTTTTTCGAAGTCGATGACGGTCTCGCCCGCATAGGGACCGAAGGCACGCATCGTCAGTTTCAAAGGTTTCATTTTGCGTTTTCCTTCCTGTATACCTCTTCCCAGACTTCCTGAGAAAGCTTTTCTTCTTCTTCTGCCAGTTCCTGCTCACGGAAATGGCTGACGAAGGCGCGGAAAATGTCTTCGTCGCTCATGGATTCGAGGCGGATCCTTCTTTCGCCGTCATCGTCCTTGTATCCCATGTCCTGCTCGACGCCAAGGGCATTCGGGTACTTCTCGCGAAGCTTTGGCATGGCGTCGATGACAGGTTCGGAGTCGGTCAATACGATCTGCAGGTAGTCTTCCGAGCCTTCCTTAGCCATGATGTCTGCAAAAGAACCCTGGATTTCGCGTACCTGATGGAGGGGCAGCATTTCGCGGAACGTGGTGGAAACATTTCCTTCTCCGTCAATCGTCCCTACGATGATGCCCTTCTTCTGACGCACTTCGTCGAAGGAGTAGCGCATGAGGCTTCCGCTGTACTGGATCTTCTCGGAATCCCTCTTCGTCTTCTGC
The DNA here is from genome assembly GCF_000435155.1 of Dialister sp. CAG:357. Lineage (NCBI taxonomy): Bacteria > Bacillati > Bacillota > Negativicutes > Veillonellales > Veillonellaceae > Dialister > Dialister sp. CAG:357. The sequence goes on from NZ_FR896483.1 coordinate 27,902, forward strand.
GGACGGTGGAGGTGGCCGAGTGCGGTGTAGTCGTAAGGCGCAAAGACTTCATCAGGAATCTGGTCGTAGCCGCCAATCGAGAGCGGTCTTTCCGATTCCGATGACATGCCGCCTGCTGCATAGACGTGGGCAAGGGCGATTTTCCTCATGCCTTCTCCTTCATCAGGAAGGAGGGAGAGCATGCGGGAGGAAAGAATTTTTTCTGCCTCTTCGTACGTCTTCACCTTTTCCGCCTCTTCCATGCCGAGCTTGTTCATCATGACGCGCACGCGGGCGGGTTCGGAATACGGCATCGGAAGGAATGCGACGGGACCCCATTCATCCTTCAGGATGACGGGAGAGAGCCTGTCGAGCGGCCCGAAGATGTAGAGCCCCTGCGAGCGGAGAAGACGGCTTGCCACGGCGAGGCGCTCGGCGCTGTCGTGGTTCCCGCTGATGACGATGAAGGGAATCCCTCTCTTTCCGACGATTTCCTCAGTCATGCGGTCAAAGAGCTCGACGGCATCTTCCGGAGGAAATGAGCGGTCATAGACGTCCCCGGCCAGAAGAATCACGTCCGGCTTTTCTTCGTCGACGATGGGCAGGAAACGGTTTTCCAGGAGCCATGCCTGATCTTCTGTCATAGAGTGTTCCTTCAGAAGCTTCCCCAGGTGCCAGTCGGCTGTGTGAATGAATTTCATGCGTCCTCCTTCCGAAGGCTTCTCAAAAGCGCGATTTCACGCTTGTAGCCTTCCAGATCATTCGGTGTTTCAAGGTAGAAGGGAAGATTTCTGAGAAGCGGATGATTGATGATCCTTTCCATCCCTTCGAGACCGATTGTCCCTTCGCCGATTTTTTCATGGCGGTCCTTGTGGCTTCCCATCGGATTCTTGTCGTCATTCAGGTGAATAGCCTTCAGGCGGGAAAGCCCGATGACTTCATCGAAATGGGCGAGAACGCCGTCGGTATCTCCTGCGATGTCGTAGCCGCCGTCATAGACGTGGCAGGTATCAAAGCACACGCCCATGCGGTCCTTGCGCTCAACCTTGTCGATAATCGCGGCCAGCTCCTCAAACGTGCGTCCGACTTCCGTCCCCTTCCCTGCCATCGTTTCAAGCAGGACAAATGGCGGCAGCTCTTCCTGATCCATGGCGTAATTCAGCATGTCTGCAATCATGGGAATCGCAACTTCTGCGCCCTGCTTCAGGTGGGAGCCCGGATGGAAATTGTAAAGGCAGTTCGGCAGGTGCGCCGCTTTGGCCAGGTCCTCACGAAGCGCCGTGCGGGCAAACTCACGCACCGACTCCTTCGTCGAGCAGCCGTTCATCGTGTAAGCCCCATGGCAGAGAATCGGCCCGAAATCATGCTCCTGCATCCACGCCTTCAAAGCCAGCGCATCCGCTTCCTTCACAGGAGCAGACTGGCTTCCGCGCGGGTTTCGCGGGAAGAACTGAAACGTATTTCCGCCGATCGAAGTGGCTGTCTTCCCCATGGAAAGATACCCGCCCGTGACGGATAAATGGCATCCAAGTATAAACATAAAGTCCTTCTTTCTATTTAAATCCATTCCAATACTCAATTCTCTTTCATTATAGCATGAGGAAATTTTTGGACGGAGAAAGGGGGGAAGATGGAAAGCGTGAGAAAAGATGGGAAAACCGGACAACCAGCCTGCGGCTGAGAAAAACATGATAAAACCATACAAGGAGGAAAAACCATACGACCTCGCGCTGCTCGATAGAAGACCGGACGACCTCGCTTCGCTCGTGGAGATGAACCTCCTCAGGCGCATGCGCGCCAGCTCCCCCTACGGGGCGAGCTCTGACACCCTTAAACCGAACTTCGTTCGATGAAAACCATACAACCTCGCTGCGCTCGGGAACTGCACTCCTTTCTGTCACTTCGTGAGCGTATGCGTCATCCTTGTTCCGAGGCAGGTTTTTTCGATTCTGATGAATATTATTGAACGAACACCTTACCGTTTTCATTTACGGTTCGTATTTAAATCACTACTGATAACATAGGTAAGCGCCGGTGCGGAAGGTTTTGACCTGCCCCAGCGGGGAAGAATTCCTTTGACCTTGCTCCGTCAGGAGAAGGGGGGACCACTTTTGTGGTGGATGAGATGTAGTTCCTCAGCCGCAGGCTGGTTGTGAAGGTTTTTAAAGAATGCATTTTCTAAAGTTTCCGGAGAAAGGGGTGTAGTATTCATTGATTTTTATAAAAAGGTTCCACGAGCGAAGCGAGGTTTGCTTGTTTTCCAAGTTCGCGCTCCGCCGCGGTTGTACGGTTTCCTTATAAGAGCTCTCTTTTATAGATGCTTTTTTAAAATAAAGCGTACCTTGGCATTTCCTGCGCTGCGGCGAAGGCGTACCTTGGCTTTTTCGCTGATGGCGAGCGCACCAAAAAACAGGATGCATGAATGGATCATGCATCCTGTCTGTATTTCCGCTATAACTTATCCTAAGAAGCCTCTGAGTTTCTGGGCTGCCATGACTCTCTGGAGTGCGAGCATGTAGGAGGCGAGGCGGTAGGTGACGTGGTATTTTTCTTTGAGGGCATAGACGTCTTCGTATGCTTCTCTCATCTTTTTCTGGAGACGGGCGTTGTATTCGTCTTCGGTCCAGTAGTAGCCTGTGCGGTTCTGGACCCATTCGAAGTAGGAGCCTACGACGCCGCCGACGTTGCTCATGACGTCCGGGAGGACTTCGATGCCGTGTTCTTCGAAGTATTTGTCTGCTGTTTCATCGGTCGGGCCGTTTGCGCCTTCGAGGATGAGTTTTGCTTTTACTTTTTCCATGGTGGATGCGTTCAGCTGGTTTTCCATAGCTGCTGCGAAGATGACGTCGACGTCCTGGGCGAAGAGTTCGCTGTCAGGGATGAAGGATGCGCCTTCTTCTGTGTAGCCTTTGAGGGATCTGCCGTGGCTGTTGGCATAAACGTACATGGCTTCGATGTCGAGGCCATTCGGGTTCTTCCATGTGCCATTGATATCGCCTACAGCGATGATCTTGACGCCTTCTTTATGCATGAGGAGGGAGCCTACGGAGCCAACGTTGCCGAAGCCCTGTACGACCATGGTGAGGTCTTTCATTTCTCTATGGTTCTTTTCGCACCAAGTCTCGAGTGTGAAGAGAAGGCCGCGGCCGGTAGCTTCGTTTCTGCCGAGAGATCCGCCGACTTCGAGTGGTTTGCCTGTGACGACGCCTGGCTGCCATTTGCCGGAGAGGGCTGCGTATTCGTCAGCGATCCATGCCATGATCTGGCCGTTGGTATTGACGTCTGGTGCCGGTACGTCCTGGTCTGGTCCGATGATCGGATAAATGCGGCGTACGTACATGCGTGTCAGTCTTTCGAGTTCACGCTTCGACAGTTTATGCGGGTCGACTTTGATGCCGCCTTTAGCACCGCCGTAAGGAATGTTGCCGATGGCGTTCTTGATTGTCATCCATGCAGCAAGGGCTTTGACTTCGTTTTCATCGGACTGCGGATGGAAACGGATGCCGCCTTTTGCTGCGCCGCGTGCGGTGGAGTGCTGTACGCGGTAGCCGGAGAATACTTCTACATGGCCGTCATCCATAGTGACCGGGATGCTGACTGTCATCTCGCGTTCCGGATAACGGACGAATTCATAATCATTTCTCGGGCAGCCGAGTACTTCTGCTGCCTTATCCAATACATGAAGCATATTTTCATACGGATTGTAACCTGCCATGATCAAGCCTCCAAGAAGAAATGGGATACGAATTCCAATAAGTGGACTCTATATCCTGAAACTTATGGTTTTACTATACCACCTTTCTTCCCGTTTGAGAAGATAATTGCATACATAAATGAGTATTCAGCATAGGTTATATTTTAAGTCATGCTTTATTTGCCAAACAAATGAAGAGGGGAAATGGGGATTAGAACCGTACGACCTCGCTTCGCTCGTGGTAATCAACCCTATCCACCGCGAAAGGAATATGCTTTACTTATTACTGCACCCCTTTCGGCGCATGCGCGCCACTTCCCCCGAAGGAGGCAGCTTCGCAGAGAATAAAGAAAAGATTTTAAATCTGATTTGTTTTTGCCCTTTCGTACCCCATCCCCTACCATACTCCCTTCCCCGTCTGGGAAGGCAAGTTTAATGCACTCCACCCGAGGAGAAGCTGGATTTTGCTAATTACTGTTCCCCATTTCCTGCATCAAAAAACGGCGCCGAAGCACCGTTGATGATTTTATTTCCCTTATCCTTTTACATCAGGCCTTTGACCAATACGAAGAGGATGAGGAGCGGGAGTACGTAGCAGAAGTAGGGACGGATCCAGCGGGGCATTTTCATGCCTGTGCCGGTGTTGACTTCTTCTAAGTACTTGTCAAAGCCCCAGCCGTACTTGGATACGCAGAAGAGGGCGAAGATGATGGAGCCGAGCGGAAGGATAAGGCCGCTGACGAGGAAGTCTTCCATGTCGAGGATGCCTTTTCCTGCGATCTGCACGTCGGACCATACGTTGAAGCCGAGTGCACAGGGAATGCTGCCCAGGAATACGAAGGGCAGAAGGATGAGGACTGTCTTCTTTCTGCTCCAGCCGAAGTCGTCCATGCAGTTGCCGATGAGGCTTTCGAAGACGGCGGTGACGGTGGAGAAGCTGGCGAATGTCATGAAGACGAAGAAGAGGGATCCCCAGAATTGTCCGAAGGACATGTTGATGAATACGTTTGGCAGTGTAACGAAGATGAGGGACGGGCCTTCGGATGGTTCTACGCCGAATGCAGAGCATGCCGGGAAAATGATGAGGCCTGCCATCAGGGCTACGAATGTGTCAAGCGCGGTGATTCTGACTGCTTCGCCGCCCAGGGTGTTGTTGCGGCTCATGTAGCTGGCGAAGATTTCCATGGAGCCCTGGCCGACGGAGAGTGTGAAGAATGCCTGGTTCATGGCAGCAGCTGCCACGTTTCCAATGCCTGCTTCGACGGCGCGGTTCCAGTCAGGAAGAAGGTAGAATTCGACGCCTTTGGCGCTTCCCGGAAGGAGAAGGCTGTTTACGGCGAGGATAACGATGAGGCCCAGGAGGCCGAGCATCATGACTTTCGTGACTTTTTCAAGGCTCTTGGCAACGCCGCCTGCGCAGACGGCAAAGCCGACGAGGACGTTCAGGCCCATGAAGAATATGAGTTCATAAGGATCAGCGACCATGGCATCGAAGGTGGCTGCAACTTTCTCAGGCCCCATGCCATTGAAGGATCCGTTCAGGAATTTCCAGAAGTAGTCGACCATCCAGCCCGATACGACGGTGTAGTAAATCATGAGGACGAAGCTGCCCAGAAGGCAGATCCACCCGTGCCAGTGCCATTTGCTGCCTTTCGGCTCCAGTGTCTTGAAGCCCATCATGGCGCTCTTGTGGCTGGCGCGTCCGACGGCCAATTCCATCGTGACGACAGGTATCCCCAGTATTAAAAGGAATAACAGGTAAAACAATACGAACACGGCCCCGCCGTACTCCCCGGTGATGTACGGGAATTTCCATACGTTCCCGATACCGATGGCGCATCCGGCGCTGACCAGAATAAATCCCAGGCGGGATTTGAAACTGTCTCTTTCTTCCATTCTTCTTTCCTCCATTTTATCTTTTCCGGATTTCCCGGTCCGCTTTGCCGCAAAGGCTTCCCGCGGAAAGGAAGCTTACATAAGGCCTCTGATCAGGATGACCAGGATCAGAAGCGGCAGGATGAACTGGAAATATGGTTTGATCCAGAGCGGCATTTTCAGTCCGCTGCCTTTATTGACTTCAGCGATGTAGTTGTCAAAGCCCCATCCGAATTTCGTCACGCAGAAGAGCAGGTAGACGAGCGCGCCGCCCGGAAGGAGCAGGTTGCTGACGATGAAGTCTTCGCTGTCCAGGACGTCTCTGGCTCCGATGATGTGGACGTCGCTCCAGATGTTGTATCCCAGTACGCAGGGGATGGACAGAACGAATACAATGACAAGGTTCACGAGGACGGCTTTCTTTCTTGACCATCCGAAGTTGTCTCTTGCGCATGCAATGAGGTTTTCAAAGACCGCGGTGACGGTGGAGAAGCTGGCAAATGTCATGAAGACAAAGAAAAGTGTGCCCCAGAGCTGGCCGAAGGACATGTTCTGGAATATGCGCGGAAGTGTGATGAAAATGAGCGACGGGCCTTCATCCGGCTGTACGTTGTAGGCAAAGCATGCCGGGAAAATGATGAGTCCGGAAAGGACAGCGACGAAGGTATCGAGCGCTGTGATCCTCACGGCTTCGCCCGTCAGTGTGAAGTCGTCTGACATGTAGCTGCCGAAGATTTCAATGGCAGCGATGCCGAGGGACAATGTGAAGAATGCCTGGTTCATCGCAGCAGCTGCCACGTTCCCGATGCCTGCTTCGACTGCCCTGTCCCAGTCCGGGAGAAGGTAGAAAGCAAGGCCCGGTCCGCCGCCTTTGAGTGAAACGCTGTGCGCAGCAAGGACGACGATGAGGACCAGGAGGCAGAGCATCATGACCTTCGTGATGCGTTCGACGCCGTTATGCAGGCCAAGGCCGCAGACGCCGAATCCGCCGAAAACGGTAAGTGCCATGAAAATTCCCATTTCCGTGGGAGATGCCAGCATGGACGTGAAGACGCCGCTGACGGCTTCCGTCGGAACGCTCGCAAAAGCGCCGGTCAGGAATTTCCAGAAATACGCAAGCATCCATCCGGATACTGTCGTGTAGTACATCATGAGGAGCAGACAGCCAAGGATACAGAACCAGCCATGAATATGCCATTTCTGCCCGGGCTTTTCCAATTTCTTATAGCCCTGGACAGCGCTCCCGCGGGATGCGCGGCCGACGGCAAGCTCCATCGTCATGACGGGGATGCCCATCAGTAAAAGAAACATCAGGTAAAACAATACAAAAACAGCGCCTCCGTATTCCCCGGTCACATACGGGAATTTCCAGACATTCCCGATGCCGATGGCACAGCCTGCGCTGACAAGTAAAAATCCCAACCGGGATTTGAAACTATCTCGATTTTCCATCTCCTGCTCCTGCCTTCCTACCCATTTTTCCGGCCGCCCCTTCCGGCAGCCTTAAAAAGACTTTCTCCCTATCATATATCAATAGACGCTATTGGGCAAGTGTTTGGGAAAGAGAAGCAAGAAAAAAGGAGCCATGAAATGAGTGATGTGCATTTCATGGCTCCTTTTAATGACTATATTACATGCCGAACGGCTCTGTTCCGCATCCCGGGATCTGATAAATTCCATGGCTGGTACGGAACAGGAAGAAATCAAAAGTCCTCTTTCCCCATCCGGAAAGAAGTGAAATCCAATGAAAGGACATCATGACCGCCTCCATCTCGCTGTCGAACTACGTTTACAATAATGAACACTTTGTTCTATACATAGAGTACTACTGGAAAAATAATAAAGCTATCATCACTTTTGGATGGATATATCTTATGGGATATATCGAACAAAGTGTACGGTAAGTAGTGAGATAAAAGTGCGGGATGCGGGAGAAAACTATACAACCTCGCTGCGCTCGTGGAACTGCACCCCTTTCTGCCGCATTCGCGGCATCCTTCCCCGACGGGCAGGTCAAAACCTTCCGCCATCATTCAATGCCGCTAATATCACTATCATTTAAATACGTTTACCGTAAATGACAATCGTAAGACATTCATTCGATACTATCCACCAGCACCGAAACGAAGGACTTCGACCTGCCCCAGCGGGGAAGGCGCCCGGCTTATCTTTTCATAAATTTAAGACAAATCAGATTTGAATTTTTTTATTTCTCATCGCCGAGCTTCCCCCTACGGAGGGAAGCGCCCGAAGGGCGATAGGGGTGCAGTTTCTAAAATCGGGGTGCAGTATTCATTGGTTTCTATAAAAGGTTCTGCGAGCGAAGCGAGGTTTGCTTGTTTTCCAAGTTCGCGTTTGCCGCGGCTATACGGTTTTCCTGCAATAAAAAACTGAGGAAGTATGACGATTCAGGGTTATAGGACAAAACGTGTTGGTAAAAAT
>NZ_FR896484.1:0-549 GCF_000435155.1 Dialister sp. CAG:357
CACTACGAAAAAGCCGATCTCACACTCGGCTTTTTCCGCTTTTCTTCACTTGTTTGCCTTATTTACGCAGCAAGGCCTAAGTCGCGATACAAATGCATCACCCGGCCGTAGTATATTCGTAAAAACTTAGCCATTCCTGCTACTTTTGCTACTTTTTTATACTTTCCTTCTGCCTCTTTCTTCTTTATGAACCTATATACTGCATCATCTTTGGGGATTTTATGCATAACTAACGACATCATTACTTGATACAATACTTTCCGCAGCCGCGCAGGACCTTTCTTTACTATGTGATTCTGCGAGGCTCGGAATTTCCCTGATTCATGTATTGATGGGGTCAGGCCTGCAAAGCAGATCAGAGAATGCTTGTTTTTAAAGCGTCTCACATCTCCGATCTGGGCAATAAGCGCTACTCTGGTAACTCTTCCGACTCCGCCCATCTCGCCGACGAGTTCATATTCCGGCAGATCCTTGGCTATATCTTCCATTCGTGTTAAACTAGCCATAAGAGCCTCGTCGGCTCTTCTCAGTAATCCGACATACCACATG
>NZ_FR896485.1:0-18058 GCF_000435155.1 Dialister sp. CAG:357
TGTCAATTGGTCCAACTTTTTGTCCGCGTCCCCAGATGAATCTCCTCAGGCGCAGGCGCGCCAGCTCCCCCTACGGGGCGAGCTCTAAAACCCTTTCCTTACTTCGCAAAGGGAAAACAGGCAAACCTCGCTTCGCTCGAAAAACCTTTTTATATTGAAAGCATTAAGGAATACTACACTCTTTCCACCGGCCTTCTTAGAAACTGCACCTTTAAAAACCATACAACCGGACTCTGTCCGAGTAACTGCAACTCATCCACCCGACATCAGAATTTGAGGTCGGGCACCTTCCCTTCCAGGGCAAGGTCAAGACCGGCCTACGGCCCTGAAAATCGGAACTCAGTACATCGCAGTTAATAATAGCGGTACACGACGATACAGAAGGTTTTGACCTCCACCATCGGGGGAGGATCCGGCCAATCTTTTAACTGTTGCCGGAGAAAGGGGTGCAGTATTCATTGGTTTTTATAAAAGGTTCCACAAGCGCAGCTTGGTTGTATGGTTTTTCCATTCATACGTTTTTCCCATTTGTGTGGTTTTCTTATTCATACGGTTTCCCCTGTCCTATGCTCCCCAATTGTCTACCTATTTTCTCCTCTCTCGTTCTCTTTATGGTAATATATTGACAGGAATCGAAACGTGGAGTAATGTATAAGTGATAATTGTTTTCAATAAGAATTCCCTTTTTATTGAAATGATTACCGACTAACTGAATAAGGAGAAATTTTATGTCTGATGTATTCTGGGGATTGTTTATCCCCTTCCTCGGGACGTCTCTGGGGGCTGCGTGTGTGTTCTTTATGCGCGGCGAGATGAACCGCTCTGTACAGCGCGGGCTGACGGGTTTTGCGGCCGGCGTGATGGTGGCGGCATCGGTCTGGAGTCTTCTGATCCCTGCGATCGAAGAGTCTGAGCCTCTCGGAAAGATGGCGTTCCTTCCGGCGACGATTGGTTTCGGCGTCGGCATCCTTTTCCTTCTGCTGCTGGATCATGTGATCCCGCATCTTCATATGAATGCGAAGAAAGCAGAAGGCCCGAAGAGCCACCTGGAAAGGACGACGATGCTTGTCCTGGCCGTGACGCTTCATAATATCCCTGAAGGCATGGCCGTCGGTGTCGTTTATGCAGGCTTCCTTTCCGGACACGCAGGAATCACTGCTGCGGCTGCCATGGCACTGTCGCTTGGGATTGCCATCCAGAACTTCCCTGAAGGCGCTATTATTTCCATGCCGCTGAAATCCGCCGGCATGGGCAGCTGGAAATCCTTCATAGGAGGCGTCCTCTCCGGCATCGTAGAACCGATCGGAGGCACGCTGACGATCCTGGTCACCGCCATGGTCGTCCCGATGATGCCTTACTTCCTTTCCTTCGCCGCAGGTGCTATGCTCTACGTCGTTGTAGAAGAACTCATCCCGGAAATGTCCGAAGGTGAACACTCCGATATCGGAGTCCTCTCCTTTGCCGTAGGCTTCATGGTCATGATGGCTCTCGACGTCGCACTGGGATAACAACTACATACAAATAAAAAAACCGCTGTGAAAATTTCATGGCGGTTTTTTTGTGAGAATTTTGGAGGGGATGGGGATTTGAGAATAGAGAGTGAAAACCATACAACCGCCTTACAGGCTGGGAAATGATGTTTCCGGTCCCTCCGGGACCACCTTCCTCTACGAGGCAAGGTCAAGTTCAAAACCATACAACCGCGCGCACTCGTGGTAATCAACTCTATCCGCCCTTCGGGCACCTTCCCCGTCTGGGAAGGCAAGTGTTAGCGGCGCTTGGGAAAATGAACCCCTTTCCCCTGACGGTGACAGCTTTACGATAATCGAGAAAAGTCAGGACTCAGTACATAGTAGTTCGTAGCAGCTCGTTTTAAATGGTTCAAAGTATGCTCTTCAAAATCCTTGCTGTTGCCATTTTGGTTTTCTGCTGTTTTTTCTGCTGCTGCGGTTTGGGAAATGTTTCACGTGAAACATTTTCTTGGTTTTTGTCAAAAAAAGACGCCTTGGGATGGTTTGTCCCTTGGCGTCTTTACTATATATAGTCGGTTTTATTCACAGGAAGGATATATATAGTGGTTTGTTTGAAAAGTCTCGTTTTCCCAGTGTTTTTGGGGCAGCACAGGGATTTTTGCATGGGGTTTGTGATTTATCCCAAGAGTTTTTCATAATATTCACAGGCTGTGAAAAGAGGCTGTGTGAATCTTTTTATTTGCTGTTTTTCCGATATTATCGAGGTTTTCACATTTTCACAGGTAGTTATTTACTTGTTTTTATTCACAAAGTTTTCCACAGTTTGTGTATAACTTATCCCGGTGAATTTCTTCGCTTTTTTCTTTCGTGCTGTCAATCTGGCAGTAGCGAGGTTTTTGCAGCATTGGTGTTTTCTTTGGTTTCTTCCGTCTGATTTTCGGGCAGGGCCATGGGTTCTTTGACGAAGTCACGGATGTGCTCGTTGATGACAGCGGCCATTCTTTGTTTGGCGACGACGTCTCCGTGGAGGCCGTCCAGGGCAAGGGCTGGTGTCATTCCCGGGTCAAGGGGGAAGGCAGCGGCAATGTCGATGTGGGGCTGGGTGCGGATGAAGGCGTTGACTTTGGCAAAGGGTGTCTGCCAGTCGTCTACGGTGGGTTCGTCGAAGGTTTTCTTGATGCTGGCCGGGTTGATCGGCGGAAGGGTCATGAGGATGGGTGTGATGCCGTTGTCGATGCATTTCTGCTGGATGGCTTTCAGGTCCTCGATGACGTCTTCGGCAGGGACGCCGCCTCTTAAGCTGTTGCTGCCTCCCATGATGAGAAGGTATTTCACATGGAAGGGTAGGACGTCTCTGTCAAATCTTTCGAGTATGGATTCGCTGGTGTCGCCGCTCTGGGACAGGTTGATGACAGGGAAATCGAGGTAGTGCTCGTAGGAGTATTCGAGGTCGTTGGGGCTGTAGGACATGCGTCCTCCGCCGTGGCTGATGCTGTCTCCAAAGACGCCGACGACCCATCCTGCATCGGGGTCGGTGGTGCGTTTCTGTGCTTCGCTCCATTCGCCGACAGGATTTCCTTTGGCATCGATGCCGCGGACGCGCCAGTAGTAGGTGCCTGTCCTCGGTCTTGCGTCATAGAGGTCGCTCAGCTCAGTCTTGGCGCTCCAGAGGCGGAAGAGGGAGGGATCGGTACCTGTCGGATTTTCCGGAGGCTGGGTGGTCACTTCGACTTCATAGGAAGCAGCGCCGGGCATCCAGACGAAGGAATAGACGGGATAGAGCATGGCTCCGCCCTGTTCCCCGCTTCTGTCCGGTTTCTGGTACGGCGCGTCGCGGTCGTCCTTGAAGGCGCCGTCTTCAAACGGCATGTATGGCGTGAAGGCGCTGATCGGGTTTCCGTCGAAGTCGATTGGGCGGACGCGGTAGGAAACGTTTTCAGGATGTTCCAGGCGTCCTTTCTTGTCCAGGAGGACGGAATTGGCGTAGACGAACTGGTTTTCGTAGAACATGCCGTCATCGTCTTTCATCTGCACTTCGTAGCGCACGGCATCGTAATCGGGTTTCCAGGAAAGTCCGATCAGATCTCCCCCTTCTGCCGGCGCGAGCGTCCCGGCGGCGCACCAGAGCATCAGCAGTGCTGCTGTGCATTTATATTTCCAGTAATGTTTTCTCATCGAAATCTCCCCCCTGCCTTTCTTATAAGATTTCTATTAATAGGTCGGTATGAAATGGCCGATTTCGCGGTTGATTTCCCCTGCGATCATCTGCTTGGCGTTCCAGTCGCCGTGGATGCCGTCCATGGCAAATTCCGACGGCATGACGTCGAAGGATGCGAAGGGTGCGGCGGTGTCGATATATGGTTTCGTCCGGATGTAGGCGTTCACTTTGGCGACGGATTCCTTCCAGCCTGCATAGGTGGTCTCGCCGTAGTATTTCTGGATGTTTTCCGGATTGAGCGGCACGATGGTCATGAGAATCGGCGTGATGCCGTGGTCGATGCACTTCTGACGGATTTTTTCCAGGTACTCGATGGCCTTGTCCGGGCTCGTGCCCATGCGAAGGTCATTGATGCCTCCCATGATGAGAAGGTACTTCACGTGGAAGGGAAGGACGTCCCTGTCGAAGCGGTCGTACATCATTTCCACGGTGTCGCCGCTTCTTCCCATATTGACGGCCGGGAAATCGAGGTAGGAAACGTAGCTGTACGCCATATCGGCGGGGCTGTGGTAGAGATGGCCGCCGCCCTGAGTAATGCTGTCGCCGAAGATGCCGACATTGTAGCGGCTCTCGACGTCATTTCTCACGCGTTCGGGAAGGCTCCATTCGCCGACGGGCGCGCCTGTCTCGTCCATCCCCCTGACGCGCCAGTAGTAGGTCCCGATTCTGGGATCGCTGTCATAGACGTTCGAAAGGGAGGTCACGCGGGAAAAGACGCGGTGGGCAGAAGGCGCTGTGCCGGAAAGGGTTTCCGGATAGGAGTCTGTCACTTCCACTTCGTACTTCGCCGCGCCCGGGATCCCTGCGTAGGAATAGACGGGATAGAGGAGCGAGGAACCGTTTTCCGGACGATAGACGTTCGGAAGCGGCGCATCGCGGCCAAGGCGCTTCATCGTGCTCCTGACTTCCATCGGAGCTGAGAACGGCGCAAGGCCTGTCCAGTCGGCATCGATCGGGCGCACGCGCCAGTAGAGCACGCCGTCCCCTGCTGGAATCTTCGACAGGTCGATGATGACTTTATTCGTATAGATTCTCTGGTTGTCATAGACGTGATCCGCCAGAGGTTCGTTGCGGTCCAGGTTGTAAGGAATACCGCGGAAAATTTCCACTTCATAGCGGACGGATTCCGGATTTTCTGCCCATGTGAGGAGCACGAGATCCTTTTCCGAAGAAGGCGCATTCAGCCCCTCCTTCGCATTTTCCGCCCGGATAATGCGGTCAGGCATCTGCGGAATGACCGGTGCCGCCGCGAAAGCTGGCAGCGAAGAAATGCCCAGAAGGCATGCCGCCAGAATTGAAATACATTCTTTTCTAATCATTGAATCCTTAACCATTCCCGGAAATGATGGAAAGCGCTTTCTTCGCGTCCTCGTCGCCCAGATCGGCAGCGCGGGTCAGCCAGAATTTCGCCATTTCCCTGTTTCTTTCTGTTCCATACCCATTTTCATAACAAGCGGCCAGCCATCCCATTGATGCCGGATAGCCGTTTTCCGCGGATTTCCTGAATATTTCAAAGGCTTTGTCGTCCTTGCCGTCTTCGTAGTACATGACGCCAAGCTGCATGGCAGACGACTCCATCCCCTTCTCTGCGGCTTTTTTGTAGTAGAGGCGGGCCAGACGTCTGTCCTTCCTCGTGCCTGTGCCGTAGTAGTAGCAGTTTGCCAGATTTCCTTCTGCCGTCGGATCTCCCAATTCGGCTGCCATCTTCGTGTACTTGAAGCCATCCTTCTTTTCCTTCTCGTTCTTGGAGAAGGAAAGGACGAAGCCGAGCGTCAGCGCCGCGGTCATGTAGCCCGAGGCCGCCGCTTTCTTCCAGAGCTGGATGGCTGCCTTCTGGTCCTGCTTCGTTCCAAGGCCCCTGTAAACGAGGAAGCCCATGAAATACTCCGCTTCCGGTGCGCCTTTCACAGCGGCAAAGGAGAAATGGATGATGGCTTCGCCCGGATTGAACTGGTCTGCATCCCCCAGCGGATTTTCGCGCAGCTCATTGAACGCGCTTCCGAGGTGAATCGATGCTTTCCAGTATTCTTTCTGCTCTGCTATGGAGAGGAGGGCCATCCCCTTCTCTGTCCATCCTTCGCGCTTCTTTCCATAAACGAGGTAAAACGTTCCCAGCGCATCGGCAAGAACGGGATCTTCTTCTGCCCCTTTCTCTATTTCCGGGATGATCGACTTCTCAGCTTCGGCGATCGTTTCCTCCGAAGCATCTGCCATGAGCGCAAGGCGCATCAGCTTGGCGCCCGCATTTCCTTTCGCAGCGCTCTTTGCCAGAAGCTCGATAGCGATATCCACGTCATACGTCATCATGGCCAGCATGTACAGCGCATCGCTGTCACCGGCCCCGGCCAGTTCCTCCAAGAGAGGCTTTGCCTCCTTCAAGCGGCAGGAAACAAAAAGCTCCCGCGCTTTCTCTATCTCTGTCATACAGACTCCTTCCATGCGTACCATGTATAAAACATCCAATCATTATACGCCAGATCAATCATTCTTTCTACAATTATTATAACAGAGAAAACGGCCGGATATATAGAAATTATCGAATCTTTCCATTCCTCTTTTGAATCTGGTTTCATACCTTTTCCGTATGGGAAAGCGGCAGGAATGCAGGGAGTGGAGGGTAGGAGGTGGTACGGGTCTTGGCATTTTAGCGGTGCTCGTCCACTTCCCCATTTTCCCAATCAAAAAGACCAGCTTTACGGCTGGCCTTTCTGATTTATATGCATAGATTGGTGGATTCAATCCATGGAAACAAATTATTTGTCTTCTTTCAGAGCATCGACGATTTCTTCGGCTCTTTCCATTGTCTTTTCTGCGACATAGCCGGAGAATTCATGTTTCTTCTTCAGATCTTCGACTGCTTTCTCATCGACTTTTTCTACTTCTGTTTCACCGCTGACGTCTTTGTCAGCCTGGCCCATTGCGTCTTCGAGCTGCTCAGCACGTTCCATCGTTTTCTCTGTACGGAAACCGGAGAATTCGTGCTCCTTTTTCATTTTCTCAATGGCCTCTTCTGTCATTTCTTCTACTTTCTTTTCCATGATTCGTCATCCTTTCTTGAAGAAAAACTCCCCAAATAAGACTAGCGCCGTACCATCAAGCCCCCGGGTTATTACAAGTGACGGGCAGCGTCGAAAAATGACTGCCTCATGACGATAGAACCCCCGATTGAATTATGAGTACTATCTCTATGAAGTATCTGACTATCTGTTTATAGTATAGATGTTTTTCGAAATACAGACAAACAAATTCAATTTGTGGAAGTCACAAGTTTTATTTGTAGGAATGATTACCAATAGCGCTATTGCGATATGTATGCAGACAATAAAAAAGAACCCATCGCGGGCCCAAAGGGGTCTAATTCCCCGAGGGAAAGTCCCGAAACCGGTTCTTCTTTGTACTCCATATTATAGGCGAAAAAAATAAATTGTCAACAGAGACCCCGCTAAAAAGGAGCCTTGCAGCAATGCTTCAGGGCTCCTTTTTAACAGTGATTTGATTGATCATTTTTTTATCCTCGGGGAATTACGCCGGGTGTTTTGCCATGTGTCTGGCCGATTTTCTCGGATGGCCAAGGACACAATCGTTGATGTATGCTGCGCGGTCGAGTTTTCTCTCAGCCAGGTAGCCGAAGTAACCGTATTCCTTCTTGAAATGCTTGACGCCCTTTCTGATTTCATACTCTAAGATTTTCATCATGATAAATCCTTCCCTTCCGCTCTTGAACGACCGGGAGATCCCGCGCTGTATGCCTCCTTTCTGCTGGTACCGGGTTTCCGGTGATATGAAGGAAATCTCGGGAATTCCGGGCCTTTCCTTCCTTTCACCTATAGTATAGATTTCCTACTATACTAAATCCAACTGTTTTAGATAGTACTTTTTACTGATTGTTTTTGTTACTTTTCATTCTCGATGATGCGGCTGGCACGCTCGAGGTTTTTCTTTTCCTTGAAGGAAACGTAGTCTTCAGAAGACTCTTCCTTTTCACCTTTGGAAGCAGCTGCCTTCTCTTCCAGGTCTTCCGCTCTTTCCAGGTTCTTCTCACTCTTGAAGGCTGTGTACGGACTCTCTTCTTTCATGTCCTCAACGGCTTTCTTATTGACTGTATCAATGATTTTTTCCATGATTCCTGCTTCCTTTCTGCCGGTATTTTCTTAGACAGCGGCTTTGATTTTCTTAGCTTCCGGTTTTCTGAGGCCGCTGATGGTTTCTACGTAATCGGCTCTTTCCAGTTTCCTGGCTGCCATGTAGCCGAAGTAGAAGTTATCCTTCTTCAATGCTTTGACTGCTTCCTTGTTTTCACGATCAATGATTTTTTCCATTTTGTATGCTTCCTTTCTGTGTTCATTTCTTTGATTTTCTTGATCTCTTCGATCTGTCCATAGTATAGGTTTTTCAAGTAACAATATCCAACTGTTTAAATTCGTATATTTTACATGGTCTTTTTGTTATAATAAAGAAAATAAACCATGGAAAGGAGTTACTATGAACTTTCAATCGCTGCATTATTTCATCATGCTCGCGAGGGAGAAGAATTTCACACGCGCAGCTGAGAAACTCCATATTTCCCAGCAGACGCTCTCTGCCAGCATCGCCGCGCTGGAGCGCGAGCTGAACTGCAAGCTTATCATCCGCCATGTCCCCCTCGAGCTTACGTATGGAGGAAGGACCTTCTTCCATTACGCCCTCTCTCTCACAGGCGAAGAGGAATCCATGCGCCGCTCCCTCCTCGACATCGCAGAAGAAAAAACAGGAGAACTGCGTATCGGCGTTGGCTATGTCCGCGGCAGGACCCTTCTTCCGCCCATCCTGAAGAAATTTGGGGACAAGCACCCGGGCGTCACATTCCGCATTCTGGAATCCACGAATAAACAGCTCAGGACCCGCCTCGTCGAAGGCGATATCGACCTCTCCATCGGGCACTACAGGGAAGTCCCGCCAGGCATTGAAATAAAACCGATCTACGAAGAACAAATCTGCCTCCTCATCACAAAGAAACTCTTCGACGAAACCGTAGAAGGCACCATCGAAGAAGTCTCCGCCGCCCTCCAGAGGGACGTCAAAGAAGGCATGCGTCCCTTCGCCAAATGCCCCTTCCTGAATACCCGGGGCGAAAACGTCTCCGGCTACTTCGAGACACTCTACCTCGCCGAAGCGCCCTTCACACCCTTCATCCGCTGCATGTCCAACAACATGGAAACCCTCCTCTGCCTCTCCGGAAAAGGCATGGGTGCCCTCTTCTGCCCCCAGAACCTCGTCCGCTCCTCCCTTTCCAAAGAAGACCTCAGGGAAATGTACGTCATCCCCCTGCCGGAGACCAAGTATGCCATGTCCGTAGGCGTAAGGACAAAAGCCGCCCCCTGGTCCATCCGCGATGAATTCATACAGCTTCTGAAGGAAGAACTCGCGAGGGAGAATGGAATTTAAAAAGGGGAAATATGGAGGAAAACCATAAAAAGGGGAAAAAGAAAGAAAACCATACAACAGGAAAACCCTTAAAACAAAAAGGAAAATGGGAAAAGAAAAAAAACAGAAAACAAAAATGTTTCACGTGAAACATTTTTAGTAAAAGAAGGAAAACCTTACGACCGCAGCTCTGCTGCGTGGTAATCAAACCTATCCGCCGGCCTTTTTAGAAAATGAACCCCTTTCGGCGCATCCGCGCCACTTTCCCCTAACGGGGACAGCTTTTACCGCTGGTGCTGTTCGCCTTTTTATCACTTTCGATTTTGAAGATGTGAGAAAAACAATTTCAGCGCTTTTGGGAGTCCCCGTTAGGGGAAGCTGTCGAACTTTTAACACTGATGTTCGACTGAAGGTGTGCATGATTCATCGCACCTAAAACTATAAAAATGTTCCACGAGCATCGTGAGGTCGTCCGGTTTTTCGCCCGATTCCATCGAGCTTCTACAGTTTTCTCTCCATTTCCCCATCAAAAAAAGGGCTGTAACAAAATGGTTAATCATTTTGCCACAGTCCCTTTTTCTATTGGAATATTCCATTAAAGGATACTAACAAATGTATTTATTGGTTCTATCTGAAAACCTCAAGAACTTCGTTCGATGGAAAACCGCACAACCAGCCTTCGGCTGTCGGTAATCAACCCTATCCACCGCGTTTGCGGTTCCCCTTCCCCGTCTGGGAAGGCAAGTAAAACCAGACAACCGGCCTACGGCCTAGGAAATGCAACTCATCCGTCGGCTCCGCCGCCACCTTCTCCTCCCGGAGCAAGGTTAAGACCGGCCTACGGCCCTTCTTCCTCTAAGAGGAAGCCTTTCGGTTAGCCCCCCTACACTTTCATCCATTTCCTTATTTTCCATACTAGCCCGAGCGGGGCGAAGCGGGTGCCCAGGGCGGTAAGTTTGGCCATTTTGCTTGGGAGGCTGACTGTTTCTCCGTGGCGGAGGTCTTCGAGGGCTTTTTTTACTGTTTCTTCGGCATTGAGGATGCCTTTTTCTGAGATGCGGCCTTCGGCGCCTGCTTTCCCTATGAATTCGGTGTCTTTGATCCAGTAGGGGCAGAGGGCCATGACGTGGATGTTTCTCTCTTTCATTTCTTCATTGACTGCCTGGGAGAGGGAAAGGAGGAAGGCTTTTGTCGCGCCGTAGACGGCGAGGTCCGGGAGGGGCAGGAGTCCTGCGACGGATGCTACGTTGATAATCCCTGCTCCTTCTTTCATATAGGGAAGGCAGAGTTTCATCATTTTCACGGGAGCCTGGCAGTTCAGGCCGATCATGCTGACGGCGTTTTCAGTGGTTTCTTCGTCGAGGGTGGTCATGGTTCCTCTTCCTGCGTTATTAATGAGGAGGCGGATGTCAGGCTTTTCTCTTTCCATCAGGACGGAAAGGAGACCGTAAAGGCCTTCGTCATCCAGGCTTGCGCCGAAAATACGAAGGGGCGTTTTTACGGAAGAAGCGAGTTCTTCGAGCTTTTCTCTTCTTCTGGCGATGACCCAGATTTCATCCAGTTTTCCTTCTTCGGATAGCTGTTTCACGAATTCCCGTCCGAGTCCGGAGGAGGCTCCGGTGACGACCGCTGTCCTCATACGCGCATCTCCTTTATGAAACTTAATTCTTCAGCATCATGACGGCCATATGGCGTCCTGTCTTTCCTCCTGCTTTCCTGTAGGAGTAGAAAATATCATCATGGCAATAGGTGCAGATCCCACAGTCCTCGATGTGATCTTCCGCAATGCCTGCTTTTCTCATGAGAACGTGGTTGGCTCCCGGCAGGTCGAAGAGAAATTTTCCATTTTCCTTCGTGCAACTGAGCTTTTTCATTTCTTCATCAGTAAAGAGAGCTTTCATCGCTTCAATGACATCTCTCCCGACCTCGAAGCATTCGAGACCGATGGCCGGCCCGATGGCAGCACGGATATCTTCTCTCTTCGAGCCATATTTCTTTTCCATCATGGAAATGGTCTTTCCTACAATATTTCCCGCTGTCCCGCGCCATCCTCCATGGGAAAGGGCAATGACGCCCTTCGGATCATAGAAAAAAAGAGGCGTGCAGTCGGCGTAATTCATCGTGATTGGGACGTTCGCTTCATTCGTAATCAGTCCGTCCGTATCCGGGATGGCCGTATCGAGCGAAAGCGCTCCTCGTCCGCAGTCTTCTTTTCCCACGATTTCTATATGCGTCCCGTGCACCTGGCTGCAGTTGATGAGTGTTCTGCTGTCTGCGCCAAGCGCATCAAAGAAACGTTTCCTGTTCTCCACAACAAGGGAAGGATCGTCCCCAACATGGAGCCCCATATTCAGGCTAGTGAAAAACCCCTGGCTGACACCGCCATCCCTGCAGGAGACAGCAGCCGTAAGGGGCGCGTTTTCAAATACATCAAAGGTCAGGTATGAAACTCCGTTTCTCTTCTGAATCGTCATAGGCACCTCATAGTTTGGAAATATCCAGATCAGGCCAGATATTCGTAATCAAAGACTTCATATCATCAGGAACAGGAGCGGTAAATTTCATCTTCTCCCCTGTCACCGGATGCAAAAATTCTACATTATACGCATGGAGCGCCTGCCGCTGGATCAGCTCCATCGAGCCTCCATAAAGGTCATCTCCAAGAAGCGGATGATGCATATGAGAGAAATGGACGCGGATCTGATGCGTCCTTCCCGTTAGGAGGTGGACACGCACCAGCGACGTCTTCCATGAATGCGCCAGCACCATGTACTCGGTCCATGCCGGTTTCCCATCGGGCCTGACCATCCACTCTACGATACTGCCAGGCTTGCGCCCGATTGGTTCGCCGATGATATTCTTCGCCTCATCCCCCATCACGATTTCTCCGCCCACAAGAGCCAGGTACTCACGGAATATCGAATCATGAGACTTCGAAAGGTCATACTGCATATTAGCAGACTTGGCGACAACGACAAGTCCCGTCGTATTCCGATCCAGACGATACACAGGATGAATCCCCGCATCCTCGCCCTTCTCCTTGAAATACCACGCCACCGCATTCACCAAAGTCTCCTGCGTCGACTTCGCCGTAGGATGGATAATCATATGAGGCCCCTTATTCACGATCAAAAGCCAAGGATCCTCATAGACTATATCCAAAGGAATATTCACCGGAAGGATATCATTCTCCTCCGACCAGATCAGAGTAATCTCATCCCCTGCATGCAGCGCCGTCCGGGCATTAAACACCTGCCTGCCATTAATCAGGATCTTCCCATTCCACTTGATCTTCTTCCAAAGAGAAGAAGAGAGATGCATATGTCCACGCACAAAATGCCGCAGCTCCTTCCCCTCAAACCAGGGATCCACCACAACCTTCATGTCCATACCATCACCCTCTCCCATAAAAAAAGACCATACCGAATCATCCGTATTTCATACTCTTCTATATATATTGTAACAGAAAACCAAGAAAAAGTTAGAGAAGAAAAATAAAAAGGGGAAGGAGTGAGAAAAAACAGGACTCTGTAAATCACGATTGATTATAACCGCTTACGTCGATGCGGAAGTTTGGACCTGCCCCAGCGGGGAAGAATGCCTTTGACCTTGCTCTGGAAGAGAAGGGGGACCACTTTTGTGGTGGATACAGTAGTTCGGACAGACTTTAGTCTGGTTGTATGGTTTTTATTTTGTGAAATTTTTTAATATTGCCAGAAAAAGGGGTGCAGTATTCATTGGTTTTTATAAAAGGTTCTGCGAGTGGAACGAGGTTGGCTTGTTTTCCGATTGCGAAGCAAGGAAATGGTGTTGACCTTGCGCCGCCAGGAGAAGGTGTCAGGCTCCGAATTTCTGTTGCCTGACGGATGAGATGCAGTTCTACAGCCGCAGGCTGGTTTTACGGTTTTTTAATTCGCGCCCCGTCGCGGTTGTGTTGTCTCTATATAAGAGCCTTTAGATAATAAGGCGTACCTTGGCATTTTTAGCGATGGCGCGGCAACTGAGAGTAAACCGTACAACCTCGCTTCGCTCGATAACTACATCTTATCCCTCGCGTTCCGCGGTTCCCCTTCTCCTTTCGGAGCAAGGTTAACACCCTTAAACCTCGCTCCATTTCATCCGTCAGCTACGCTGACACCTTCTCCTTTCGGAACAAGGTTAACACCCTTAAACCTCGCTTCGCTCGAGGAACTTCACCTCCTCAGTCGCCTCCGGCGCCAGCTCCCCCGTGGAGAAGCCTTTCGGTTGGCATGTTTTCCGATTCGCCATACTTGGCGGTTGTACTGTTTCTATATAAGAGCCTTTAGATAATAAGGCGTACCTTGGCATTTTAGCGATGCTCGTTGATAACGAGCAAGCAAAAAGAGCATCGATCGTAATGATCGGTGCTCTTTTTTATTAATCAGCAGCTTCCTATCCTCCCAGGCCGCTTCCAGCCAAGTAATTTCTACATAAGAGCCTTTAGATTTCAAGGCGTACCATGGCCTTTTAGCAGCGCAGCCGCTATTTGCACAATAAAAAACCACGTTGAGCGTTAAATCAACGTGGTTTTTCACTTAATCAGCTCTGCTTGTTCCTCCCAGCCATTCTAGCCGAGATGAGGGTTATAGGACAAAACGTGTTGGTAAAAATTTATATTATGCTGGAAATGCACCCCTCTTACGCAGCGAGCTTCTCCGGTTTTCCTCCATTTCCGCATCAAAAAAAGCATTGAAAGCTCGTTTCGAGTTTTCAATGCTTTTTCTTTGGATTTCTTAAATCATATACCCGTTATGTTCGAGAACGGCTTCTGCTTCGTCTACGCCATTTTCTGCGGCTGCTGCGATCCAGCGGAAGGCTTCGTCTCGGTTTTCTTCGGTGCCGTGGCCTTCAAGGTACATCATGCCTGCTGCGTACTGGGCGCGGGGGATGCCGGCTTCGGCCGCTCTTTCGTACCAGCGGAAGGCTTTCTCCTGGTCTTCCTTGTCGTCGCTGTTTTCATAGACGGACGCGAGGAGCATGGCTGCTTCACCGTTGCCGTGTTTCCACGACTTTTTCAGCCATTCAGCTGCTTTCTTCGTGTCTTTTTCCTTTTTCCAGGAGTTCAGGAGCATCTCGCCCACTTTGTATTCACTGTACTGGTCATGAAATTCTGCCGCTTTCTTGAAGCAGAGCATGGCGCGTTCTTCGTTTCTTGGAACGGCGTACCCTTCTTCGTAGGCGGAGCCCAGATCGTAGAGCGCACGCCAGTATTCAGCGAGCGCTGCTTTCGTCAGCCACTTCATGCCTTCTTCGAAATTGACGATGAGAGCGCCCAGATAGAAATGCCCTGCTTCATCCATCGCAAGGACGTCGCCGGAAACGGCAGCCTTGAGGACACGCGGGAAGCATTCATTCACGATATCCCACATTTCCTGATCATCGGTCCCGTTCACGAGGGAAATGCCGCAGAGTGCGCTGCCTTCCTCGTAACCTTTCTGGAACCATTTGACTGCTTTCCTTTCGTCGGCTTCGACGTGGCCGTAGCCTTCGCGAAGACAGCAGCCGATGAGGTACATGGCTCTTGGCGCCCCCATCTTCGCTTCTTTCTGAAGTTCTACGACCGCTTCGTCGATTTTTCCCTGCATAAATAAAGACTCACCCTGTGACTGATTCATTGTCCCTCCATACAATCAGGCATTCAAATATTGCTGAATCAACAACTTCGCGTCAGGATCACCCTGCGCGTCACTTCTTCTGAAACATTCTTCAGCGGCACGGAGATTTCTCGTCCCGCCGATGCCGGTCGCATAGCAGAGGCCAAGGAAATTTTCAGCCCTTGGATAGCCCTGCGCCGCTGCTTCCTTGAAACGCCTGACGGCGCCGTCCCCGTCCTGGTCACGGAGTGCCAGCTCGCCGAGCTCGCAGATGGCTTCCGCCTGTCCCTGCTCAGCGGCTTCTTCAAGGAGCGTCCTTCCTTTTTCTTCGTCGACTTCTGTGCCTGCCCCGTTCACATAGCAGTCGCCCAGAGAGGCGATGGCATCGATATCGCCGGTATCAGCAGCTTTCTCGATCCAACGGAAGCCTTCGCTGGCATCACTGTTCTTCGCAAGCCCCAGAAGGTGCATGCGTCCGATGGATCGCCCGGCAGGGACATTTCCCTTATCCCAGGCGGCCAGGTAGAGATCCATCGCTTTTTCGTAATTGCTTTCTGTCCCGCGGCCGTAGAGGTAGCAGTCGCCGAGCTTGTACATGCAGCTCGGAGAGCCCTGCTCTGCGCCCTTCGTGAAGAATTCATACGCTTTGTCCATGTCCTGGGAAATGCCGTCGCCAAGGACGTACATCGTGCCCAGCGCATCCGACGCTTCCCCGTTTCCATGGTTCGAAGCGCGTTCAAAACAGGTCGCTGCCTTCTCCTTGTCCTCTTCGACGCCGATAGCGCCGTAGAAGCAGTCCCCGAGGCGCAGCTCCGCTTCGTGATACCCAAGCGCAGCCCCCTTCAGGAACCAGGTGAAAGCAAGCTTCGGATCATACCGCGAGAAACTTTCGTCCATCGCGATACGCCCTGCGTCCGCCATAGAAAGGCACAGCCCCTTCTCGGCTGAACGAACATACCAGTCATAGGCCTGATCCATATTGATCTTGCGTCCCAGGCCGCGTTCATAAAGAATCGCAATCTGGCGCATCGCAAAAGGATCGCCGGCCTTTGCCATCGGAAGAAGTTTCTTCATATGTTCTACATACTTCTCCGTCATGTCCTTCTTGTTTCCTTCTCCGTCCCGGTAGAGGATGAAGAATCCGGAGAGCACATCGCCTGCTCTCCATCCGCTGTCCACCAGCTCCAGGAAACGGTCTCCATTCCAGCGTACTTCCACCGCATAGAAATAGAAGAGCCCGAGCAAGTACTGATCCCTGCCATTTGCCGGGTCCTTCGCCAGCTCTTTCAAAAGCGAAAGACTCTCTGCAAACTCTCCTGCGAGGAACAACGATTCCGCGCGTTTCGTTTCATTATCCATAAGGCACCTCATTTCAAGCCCGATCCGCTCTTCCACGGATCGACACTTCTTCACCTTTATCATACATTGAATTTTGTCGAAAAATAATAATAAATATTATAATTTTTCTATATTATAGAAAATAGTCTGAAAAAATGGGACTATTTTTACTGTTTTAGTTATAGAGATATATGTAAAACTTTAGAGAAAAGAGACATACCATAGAAAAAAGTAACAATATGGTGGACGTAAGATTGACGCGAGCGAGGATTGAAAACCGGACAGCCTCGCGATGCGAGGGGAAAAGGATTTTAAAACCGAACAACCCGCCTGCGGCTGAGGGAGATGAAAACCTTTACAACCAAGCTGCGCGAGAGTAAAAAGGAAAACCTTCACAACCAGTCTGAAGGCTGTTGGAAATGAACCTCCTCAGTCGACTCCGTCGCCAGCTCCCCCTACGGGGCGAGCTCTGAAACCATTTCCCTGCTTCGCAAAGGAAAACATGCAAACCTCGCTGCGCTCGTAGTAATCAACCCTATCCGCCAGCCTTTTTAGAAACTGCACCTTTGAAAACCACAAAACCAGCCTAACGGCTGAGGAAATGCAACTCATCCGTCGGCTCCGCCGCCACCTTCCCTTCCAGGGCAAGGTCAAAGGCAATTCTTCCCTCCGTTGTGGGCAGCTCGCGATGTGAAATGAAAAAATCAATGGTTTTGTTTTGAACTTATATAGGCACCTTCCCCGTCTGGGAAGGCGAGTGTTAGCGGCGCCCGGAAAAATCAGGACTCAGGAATGCCGAGCAGCGCGAGGTTGTCTGGTTTTCCTTCAGCCCGGAGCTGGTTGTCTGGCTTTCTTTTCTTTTTCCATTTTTTCCCTCTCTTTTCATACTCCCCGTTGCCAAAAAAGAGAATGTACGCCTTTTGGTGTACATCCTTTTTGGTTACTGTTTATTTCCCGCGTAGTTGCCTGGGAGGAAGTAGAGGGGATCGACGGCTGTGCCGTTGACTCTGACTTCGTAGTGGCAGTGCGGGCCGGTGCTGTTTCCGGTGCTGCCCATGATGGCGATGACGCTGCCCTGGTCGACGTGCTGGCCTACGGTGACGAGAATGGCGGAGTTATGGCCATATCTTGTGACGATGCCGTCGGGGTGCTTGATTTCGACGAGGTTGCCGTAGCCGCCTACCCAGCCTGCCTGGGTGATGGTGCCGGATGCTGTGGCTTCGATTGGGAGGCCGTAGTCGCCTGCGATGTCGATGCCTTCATGGTAGGTAGAGCCTATGCCGCCTCCGGGGCTGGAACGGTAGCCAAAGTAGCTGGAGATCTCGCCTTTGACGGGCCAGATATCCGGTGTGGTGGCATTAGTATTGAGGAGCTGGACCTGCATGCCGTAGGTCTGGTTCATGAGTTCTTCTCTTAGGGTGATCATGGTCCTAATCTGGGAATCGAGACGGGAGTCAAGTTTCCTCATTTCACGGAGAAGGTCGCCCGGTGTGGCAACGGATGCGCTGCCATCGTCAGTTTCCTGTGCGGTCCCGGATGATTGATGGTCGGAGGCGGATACGTCTCTTGCCTTATCCGGTACGGTGGATGCACCGCCCTGGCCTCCCTGGCCGCCATTCTGCACGTTGGCGCCGGCGCCGTTATTATTGGCTTTGATCATGTCCTGAAGCTGGCTGGAGATTTTTTCGATGGCTTTTGTCTTGTCATTCAGGGCTTCCATCTTTTCTTCTGCCATTTTCAACTGGTTTCTATAGAGTGTATTCTCCTGGCGGAGGGACGTCATAGAATACGCGGAATAACCGCCAATGCAGATGCTTGCCGCGAATACGACAGCCGCCGCAATGGCGCCGATTTTCAGTTTTTTGATTTCCTGCCTGGTGAAGCTGAATGAAACTTCGCCGGTTTCTTTATTTTCGGTTTTTTTCATGTTTGCCTGCTGTCTATTGAATGCGTCCTAAGTTTCCTGCCCCCACAGAAAACCGAACGTCCGGTCACTTCCTGATTTCCCGGAT
>NZ_FR896485.1:18082-25488 GCF_000435155.1 Dialister sp. CAG:357
CCCGGATAGCGGACATATGCCCGCGTTCCTTCTGTCTTTCTTAGTTCTTTTTTGCCATATCGATTTTGTGATCATGCGGTGCCGGCTGGTTGTAGTCGTCAGCTGGTTCTCTGAAGTCCTGCATGGTCTGCGAAGGAGCTGCTGTGTATTCGGTGTATCCGGACTCGGCGGCTGCTTCGGCTGCCTGCTGGGCCTGCTGTGCCATATCAGGCATCAGCGTATTCAGAGCGAGGTTGATGCTTTCTGCTTCTTCGGCGGAAAGTGCTTCGCGGCACTGGCCGTTCGTGACTTTCTTAGCGTAGATACGGGATGCATCGTGGCCTGCCAGAGAGGAAAGGATGAAGCCGTTGTTCTTCCCGTCAAGGATTGTCAGTGAGAAGGAAAGCTTGTCTCCTGTGTCATCGAAAGCGTCGTAGCGCACAAGGCCTGTCTTCTGGAAAGACTGGAGCTGCATATTCGCAAGGAGTTCCTGCTGGTGCAGCATGTTCTCGGAGGACGCGATCATTTCACGAAGCTCTCTCACTTCTGTGGAAAGCTTCACTTCGATCGAGCCGCCTTCAGCGCTCTTCATGAAATACATGTACTTGCGGTACAGGCGGTTCAGCTTGTTCCTCAGAAGGAAGAACTCGAGGACGAGCACAATCAGGAGGACTGCCAGCACGCCGGTGACCACATACATTATTATTGTCTGGTTTATCATTTACTACTCTTCTCCACTCGTATTTTCGGATTTTTGTTTGAGAATATTCGTTATCATAGCGAATTCATCATCATTTTTGAAGGAAATCGTGATGGTTCCGCTGTGGGCTTTTCTGCCTTTCCCTGTCTTGATGGAAACATGCGTGCCCACAGAGAGCGTCAGCGATTCTTCGAGGCTCTTGAGGTAAGCAGAGACCTGCTCATCCTTCTTCGGCTTCACTTTTCCCGGTTTCGTTTCACTGGTGAGCTTTTCGACCTCGCGGGCGGACAGTCCGTCCTTCACGATGCGCCTTGCCAGGCTGATCTGCTCGGCAGGGGTTTTCAGCGAAAGGAGCGGCCTTGCCTGACCGGCTGTCAGTTTCCTTTCGGAAAGCATATCTTTCACTTCGTCTGGAAGGTCCATGAGACGCAGCGTATTGGCTACATGCGAACGGCTCTTGCCCACGCTTTCGGCGAGCTCTTCCTGCGTCAGCTCGTACGATTTCATGATTGTCTCATAGGCCGAGGCTTCTTCCACAGGATTCAGGTCCTCACGCTGGAGGTTTTCGATCAGTGCGGCTTCCGCCATCATCTTGTCGTCATACTGCGTAATGATTGCCGGGATGACAGAGAGCCCTGCCATCTTTGCCGCGCGGAAACGTCTTTCGCCGGCGACCAGCTCATACTCGAATTCGCCGTCCGTATCTTTGTAGCGGACCGTGACCGGCTGGATCAGACCCTTTTCCTTGATGGAATCAGCAAGACCCTTCAGAGCTTCATCGTCGAAATCACGGCGCGGCTGCCAGGGATTCGGATGGATTTTAGCAAGTTCGAGATCGATGACCTTGCCCTTCTCGTCCAGAGTTTCCCCCAGAAGAGAACCCAGTCCACGTCCCAGTTTCTGTCTCTTAGTCACGTCTTACTACCTCCCGGCTCAGTTTCTTATATGCCTCAGCCCCCTTGGACTTGGGCGCGTACGTCAGGATCGGTTCGCCGAAGCTCGGCGCCTCGGAAAGCTTTACGGTCCTCGGGATCACCGTCCTGAATACTTTGGATCCGAAATACTTCTTCACTTCCTCAGCCACCTGCAGCGACAGGTTCGTTCTTCCGTCGAACATCGTCAGAAGAATACCGAGGATATGAAGCGATGGATTCAGCTTCCTGGACACCACCTGCACCGTCTTTACCAGCTGGGAAAGACCTTCCAGCGCGTAGAACTCCGCCTGGATCGGGATGATGATGGAATCGGAAGCCACAAGGGCATTCAATGTCAGAAGACCCAGGGAAGGCGGGCAGTCGATCAGGATGTAATCGTAGGAATCCTTGATTGCGGCAAGCTTCTTTCTCAGAAGAAATTCCCTCTCAGGTAGCCCTGCGATCTCAATTTCCGCCCCGGCAAGATCGATAGAAGAAGGAAGCAGCCACAGCTTCTTCACCGCTGTCTTCACAGCGGCCTCCTTCGCATCCGCATCATCCAGCAGCACATCATAGAGATCCTTGCCGAACTTCACGTCCTTGCTGAGCCCGCTGGTGGAATTGCCCTGCGCGTCCTCGTCGATGAGAAGAGTCTTATGTCCTTTGTCGGCCAGTTCCGCCGCCAGATTCACAGCCGTCGTTGTTTTTCCGACCCCGCCCTTCTGGTTGATGATGCTGATGATCTTGCCCATATTTTCCTTCCTTTCACAGATAGTCGCTATTATTATACCATATTTCACTGTCAATATAAGAAATGTTTCACGTGAAACATTTTTGAAAAAATCCGTGAAACTTGCGATGGAATCACATCTTTCCCTATTTCCTGCAAAACATTCCAAAAAACTTTATCCGAATTTATACATAATTTTTGCTTTTCTAATGCATGTTAAATATTGACATTTTCATTCATCTTTGCTACGCTTTATAGAAATAATTCTATTCTTTAATTCATGGAGTCAAAATGGAACAAATTTATTTAGATACCGCAAGAATTCTGAAAGCTATTTCCGATCCGAAACGTCTCAAAATCGTAGACATGTTATCCTGCAAGGAACAGTGCGCCAACAAACTGCAGCAGGCATTCGCCATCACGCAGCCGACACTCTCCCACGATATGAAAGTCCTCGTCGAATCCGGACTCATCATCGACAGAAGAGACGGCAAGAACATTTTCTATTCCCTGAACCCCGCAGCCATGGAAGAACTCTGCGCCATCATGGGAGAAATCTGCCAGAAGAGAATGCACTGCATCTGTGAACACGGAAGACACGAAGAACAGGGCATGATGGAAAACCCGGAAGCAAAGAACGACGTGCGCGAAATCGCTGAATAAAACCACGGTATTCCGTAATAATTTTTTTATAATACGTATAAACGGATTATTTTAACTAGTAATCTTCTGATTATCCTTCAAAAGTGGTACTATATATAAGTAATGGCAAGCATTTTGCTGTATATTGGTCGTAGAGGTGATAAACATGGCAGAAGTAACTGAAAAAAGCATCATTGTAAATGGCGTAGACAAATGTCTCGTATCCGAACTGAAACGTGTATACGGTTCCGTTGAATACCAGGGCGCAGAATACGTATTCCTCCATTTCCCGATCGTAGGCGACACCGTAAGAGAATACCGCCCGGACAGCTACACCACCGCTGTAGAACTCGGCGATGAAATTTGCGAAGGACAGACCTTCCACTATCACGTTACACTGACGTACGATGGACACGTCAGAGAAGTCGCTTATCTCGGACTCGACGATTTCGGCAACCCCGACACCGTTGATATCGAATAATCCTCAACAAAAAGAAGGATGTGTGCGAAAGTGCACATCCTTTTTGCGTGGGATGAATGAATTCCAGGCTTATAGGACATTTCGTGTTGTTTTTATAGTCGATGAGCCCCGTGTTTATCGGGCTCCATCGGCATTTTAAGACTTTCAGTAATTCTTAAAGGGTGGAAAAGCGAGGTCGTATGGTTTTCCATAAGGCAAAGCCTTGGTTTAAGGGTGTTTGACCTTACCTCGTAGAGGAAGGTACGGCCGGAGGCCGGTAATGAAGTTAATTACCCACGGACGAAGTCCGGCTTTATGGTGTTTCTTCGAACGAAGTGAGGTTTAAGGGTGTTAACCTTGCTCCGAAAGGAGAAGGTGTCGCCGAAGGCGACGGATGAGATGTAGTTCCTCTCGCGCAGCGAGGTTTTACGGTTTTCCTCAAGGCCTCAGCCTTGGTTTAAGGGTGTCAGAGCTCGCCCCGTAGGGGGAGCTGGCGCGGATGCGCCTGAGGAGGTTCATTTCTGCGAGCGAAGCGAGGTTTTATGGTTTTCAGTTAATGCAAATATATAAACATGTTAGTTAATCCTCTAATCGAATACCCACGCAAAAAAGGCTGTGAAGAAATGATTGCACATTTCTTCACAGCCTTTTATTTATCATTTATTTTCTCAAACCATTTCTATTCCCCATCCACTCTCTTCAGCCTGAGTCCGGGAAGGATCAGGAGGACGCTCACGATGAGACCCGCGAAGAGGGAATCAATCGGAAGATGAAGAACGACGGCGAGGATGGCCGCCACAGTGCTCCCTGCCATGGAGAGCACCGCCCATCCCCTCTTCAAATGCCCAGGGAAGAAGACCGAAAGCGTCAGCGGAAGGAAAATGCCGCCGCCTCTAAGGCCCATGGAGAGGTAATTCCAGAAAAGGACCTGCGTTCCCCTGTTCATCGCCGCAATCACACAAGCCGCTGCCATGACAGAGAGGACAGAAATTTTTGTCAGACGGAGAAGCGCCTTGTCATCCTGGAGATGCAGGATCGGCATCAGGATATCCGTCACAAGCATCGTCCCGATTCCCAAAGACAGCCCTCCGATCGAGCTGATGAGAGACAGCACGATGCCGCCCATCGCAAGACCGCCGACCAAGAAGGACGCATGATTCGTAAAGTACGTAGGAAGCGTCAAAACAGGCACCACATTCGGATCAAAAGCGCTCATGTACATACCGACAGCCACAGACGGAAGCCCGACAGGAATGACAATCAGCGCCGCCGTGATGCAGCCGGCCGCGGCCGTAATCGGCGTATCTGCCGAGAAAATACACTGGATATACGTCTGCGTGCAAAGGACGCCGACAATCATCGAGAACAGATTCGACATCGACACCTCGAACCCGCGTCCGAAAAGATCCAGATGAGACGGAGGAATTGCCACGGACGAAGAAGCCAGCACCTCATATGCTTCGAAACCGCAGACGAAAAGGGAAAGCCAGATGACAGCCATCTTGAGGATGCCCCCGATGGCCGCACTCTTCATCCCGCCAAAAAACGTATACGCCGCGACAAGCGTCATCAGGATGATTGCCGCTGGAAGCTCGCCCACGCCGAAGATCGAGGAAATGATTTCCATCCCGGGCAGGCAGCTCGCCACCGCCGAAAGAAGAATCCCTATCGAAGAAATCACCGAAGACAGACGCTCCGCCCGCCTCCCGTAATGCATCCCCAGAAACTGCGGAATCGTAGAAAGCCCCGTCGAGCGCATTTTCTGTGCATAGAAAATCCCCATCAGGATGAAAGCAATCCCGCTTCCCAGAGTGAACCACCATGCCGAAAGCCCCACACTGTACGCCAGCTGCGCCGTACCCACCGTCGCACCGCCGCCGACCACCGTCCCGGCAATCCCGCCGGCCACCATGGGCACCCCGGCACTCCTTCCGCCGACACTGTATCCCTCAGCCGACCTGACCTTGCGCGACTGAAAAATTCCCACACCGATGACAAAAGCCACCGTCAAAAGCATCACGGCCATCAAAGGCCACGTCATATGCATGGTCATTCCCCCTTAAGAAAATAATTATTCCCATTATAGCAAAAAAAGAGACAGCATTTCTTGAGAAATCCGCAACGCCTAAGGAAAATGGAAATGAAGGAATGAGACAGGTATAATAAAACAAAAGAAAATGCAAAAAGAAAGGAACAACTATGATCAAAGCCGTCATTTTTGATATGGATGGAACCATCCTCGATACCATCACCGACATCACCACCGCCTCCAACAACGCCCTCGAAGCCATGGGCCTTCCCCACTACTTCACCAGAGACGAAGTCAAACTCTGCTTTGGAAGCGGCATCCACGACGACATCGCAAAAATCATCGCTCTTGCCAGAGGCTGCCAGGGTCAGGACCTCATCGACCTCTGCGAAACCATCCCCGCTTCCCGCTATGCCGTCACCGAAGAAGAAATCCAGAAATGCCGCGCCATCTTCTCCGACCTCTATCCAAGAAACCACAGAAAAACCAGCCCCTACGAAGGCATCCCCGAGCTCCTCAAAAAACTGAGAGAAAAAGGAATCAAAACAGCCGTAGCCTCCAACAAAGACGAAGCCCCTGTCAAAAAACTCACGGAAATGTACCTTAAAGGCCTTTTTGACGTCGTCAAAGGAAACAAACCGGATATCCACCGAAAACCCGCTCCAGACATGATCAATGCAATCCTGAGCGATCTTTCCCTCACACCCGAGGATGCCATCTACGTCGGAGACACAGAAGTGGACATAGAAACAGCCAGAAACTCCCACCTCCCCTGCCTCTCCGTCACCTGGGGCTTCCGCCCCGAAACCTTCCTCAGAGCCAGAGGAGGAAAAAACTTCGTGAACCATCCCTTGGAAATACTGGATTTCGTGGAAAAAGAATAAAAAAAGGAACCCCGCAGCATAAGCGATGCTGCGGGGTATTTTGATTTGGGAGGATTTGGGAAGAAGGGCCGTAGCCCGGTCTTAACCTTGCCCTGGAAGGGAAGGTGTCTCATATACCAGTTGTCGGTAATGGTAATGCTATAAATGGCGCATAAATTAGTGTATGAGACGGATGAGTTGCATTTCCACGGACGAAGTCCGGTTGTGCGGTTTTGTGAGTAACGCTCACAACGAAAAAAGGACTCTCGATGAGCCCTTTTTTCGTATCTTCGTATCTTTTCTCTTTTATCAATTTCCAAATCTTACTTATGTTCAAAGATATCGACTCTTCTGTCGCCTTCGTTCTTGCCTGTGGAGCCTTCGGAACCTTTGACCATTTCTACGAGCTTGGAAGCGTCAACGCCTTTGGAGACGGCATAGTCTCTGACAGCTTTGATGCGTCTGGATGCGAGGTTTTCGTTGTAGTCAGCGGAGCCTGTGGCATCGGTGCGGCCTACGAGTTTGAAGACGTGGCCTGTTTCCTTGGCTTCTTTGACGAATGCATCGAGGTTGATTTTCTGTGCCGGGATGATGTCGGAGGAGTCTTCGTTGAAGAGGACGCTATTGAAATAGTAGTCGTTTTCCGGTGCTGCGACTGGTGTATCAGCCGGGACCTGGACGGTCGTTTCTGCGCCGGCATTGTTTGTAGTGGTGACTACGGCTGCCGGGGTTTCGGATTTCTGGACAGTGGATACCGTGGATACTCTTTCTTCCTGGTTGGCTCTTGCATAAGCGGAGTCGTCGATCATGCCATTTGTTCCGGTGCCATATTCATTGGAGCCGCCGAAGCGGTAGGATACGCCTGCCATGAAGCCTTTATAGGAGACGTTGTTGTCGTCATTTCCTTTGGTATTCAGGTAATGGTAGCCTGCGTTCAGGTCAAGGTCTTCATCGATAGCGAGGTCGACGCCTGCTTCCCACATGGTGGTCTGCTCGGTGCCGAGGGCGCCTTTGGCATAGACGTCAAGGCCGTCGGTCAGCCGATGACGGGCAATGAGGCCTAACTGGGCTACGTTGTTTGTATGGTCG
>NZ_FR896485.1:25522-29620 GCF_000435155.1 Dialister sp. CAG:357
GCCGAATACGCGGTCCGGGAAGTCGGACATATGTATGCGGTTCCAGCCGCCGAAGGCTGCCACTTCCGGATTGATGGAGTAGAGAGCATTCAGTTCGTTCATATTTCCGCCGGTGTGGTCGGTGGAAAGGCCTGTGTACTGGTACTGAGCAGCCCATTTGTCATTGATGCCGTATGTCAGGCCGCCGGTGAAGTTCCATTCGCCGTCGGATTTATAGCCATTGGATTTCGCGGATGCGTCCCACATGCCTACGTTGATTTCAGTCTGTCCCTTCTGGTACGTCGTCAGAGGAGATGCGTATGCTGCGCTGGAAACTGCTGCCAGTGCGATCATAGCCGCAATAATTTTCTTCATAAGTTTCACCTCTCGCAATCAATCATTTCAATAATTTCAAAGTTTCTATTCCTAGTATCTATTCCATTATACCATAATGAAAAGAAGCGGTTAAGGACGTGATTCTTCTTATCCTCCTTCCGCTTCTTTTTTATGGCCTGCCTTAATTTGTACCTGCGGTAAAATGGGCGTTTCTGCTTCCTTCTTATCAAGGAAATCAGAAATACGCTGCTATTTTATGCGTTTCTTTTATTACTTGTCAGAGGGGAGCATCATGTCCTGCATTTCCTCGATCATGCCGACGGAGCCGCTTTCGATCAGCTTCCTGAATTCTTCGAGCTGATCCTTGATTTCCTTCGACATTTCAGGGAACTTCGGCGCGATGTCCTTCAGTGCCTTGATGACGATCTGGGCGACGACGTAGCGAGTGTACCATTTCTGGTCAGCCGGGACGATGTACCATGGCGCCTCTTTCAGGGAGGTTTCGGAAATCATTTCGCTGTACAGTTCCTGGTAACGGTCCCAGTAGCGGCGTTCGTTGATATCTGCCATGGAAAATTTCCAGTTCTTCTGCTTGTTGAGGATTCGTTCGGCCAGGCGGTCGCGCTGTTCATCCTTCGATACGTGCAGGAAAATCTTGACGATTGGGAAGCCGTTTTCATTCAGGTACGTTTCCCAGTCGCGGATCTGACGGTAGCGTATATCCCAGATATCCTTGCTGATGAGGTTCTTCGGCATCTTGCCCTGCTCGATCAGATTATGGACGCGGGAAACGATGACGTCTTCATAGTGGGAACGGTTGAATACGCCGATATCCCCGCGGCGTGGAAGGGCTTTGTTAATGCGCCACATGTAATCGTGGTCCTTTTCCTCTTCGGTCGGCTGCTTGAAGGAAATGACGTGGACCCCGTTCGGATCGAGATGAGAGAATACGTGCTTGATTGTGCTGTCCTTGCCGGCAGCGTCCATCGCCTGCAGGACGATGATGAGCCCGTAAGTGCTCTGCGCGAAAAGCTTCGCCTGCAACAGGCTGATTTCATCAAGTGCCTGCGGGAATGCATAGTTCTTCACGGCACTCTTGTCCACATCCTGATCGCAGTACGTGGCGAACTTCTTAAGGTTGATCGTATCGCCTTCCTTGACGCGGTATCTATCGATGTCAATTTTTATTTTCGCATCCTTGTAGTCTTTTACGTCTTTGATTTCTTTGACATCATTTACTTCGGTCTTTCCTTTTGTCTCGTTCTCCATGACAGGTTTCCCCTTTACATTTTATTTTGTTGTTTTAGTTTTCCTTGTTTTCCTTCGATGCCTTCTCGGAAAGCGTCGTCTGGATTTCTGCCAGTTCCTTCACGTCCACCTGGGCGATGAGCTTCTTGAACGTTTCCAGCTGCTTCTGTACTTCCGGATCCAGCTTCGGGAACTGCGGATCGATTTTCTTCAGCGCCTGCAGCGTGATGAGGGCGACGATGTAGCGGGTGTACCACTTCTGGTCTGCCGGTATGATGAACCATGGCGAAATGTCTTTCGACGTCTTCGAAATCATTTCCTCATATAGCTCCTGATAGCGGTCCCAGTACTGCCTTTCATTGATATCCGACATCGAGAATTTCCAGTTTTTCTGCTGGTTCACGATACGGTCGATCAGGCGCTTCTGCTGCTCTTCCTTCGATACATGGAGGAAAATCTTGATCATCATGAACCCGTTCTGACGAAGGTACTTCTCCCAGTTATTGATCTGCTCGTAGCGTTCTTCCCAGATATTCTTATTCACCAGATTCTGTGGCAGCTGGCCCTGATGGACCAGGTCATGGATGCGCGTCACGATGACATCCTCATACTGCGAACGGTTGAAAATCCCGATATCCCCGCGTTCCGGCAGCGCCTTATTGATACGCCACATGTAATCGTGGTCTTTTTCCTCCGTAGTCGGCTGCTTGAAGGAAACCACCTTCACACCGCCAGGATTCAAACTTGCAAAGACATGATTGATCGTACCGTCCTTGCCGGCCGCATCCATCGCCTGGAGCACGACCACGAGCCCGTACGTATTCTGCGCGTACAATTTCTCCTGCAGATCCTTGAGCTTTTCGATCACCTGCGGGAAATACAGATTCTTCACCTGAGACTTGTCTATAGAAACATCGCACTTCGTGCTGTATTTCTTCAGATTGACCTTTTCGCCTTCTTTGACCATGTAACGGGTAACATCTACCTTGCCGTCCTTGATTTCATCAGCCAAAGGAAATCCCCCCTTTCGGAATTCATTCCAACAAATGCATATATATATTATAATTCATAACATAGAAAGAGTTAATAGAATCTAAACGAATTATAACAAATTAGAATAAGACAATTGTTTTCCATACTTTTCGGTAAACCTTGTGCCAAATGCGGAAAGTCATAATCCGGGAAATTTATAGTATAATGGAAGAAAGAAATCATCGAAGGAGGGCATCATGGAAGAAAACCATAAAGACAAAGGCAAACGATATAAAGTCATGGCCGGCATCGACCAGGTCTTCTCCGACTCCTTCACCAGCAAGAAAATCTTCGGAAATGACGGCTTCCAGTTCTTCCTCTTCCAGAAACGGTGGAAGAACATCGTCGGCGACATGCTCGCCAAGGAATCCTACATCAAAAGCTGGAAAGACGACACCCTGGTCATCGCCGTCACGAACTCCGTCTTCCTCCAGCACCTCTTCATGATGAAAGGCGACCTTTTGAAACGCCTCTCCGAAGACGAATTCGGGAAACGATTCAAAGACATCCGCTTCATCGCAGGCCCCAGGCAGAAAAAGGAAAAAGCCTACTCGACTTTGGATCCCGTCAACCATAAAATCGAAGAAGAGCAGAAAATGTACAGCCAGGACCTCACCGAAGGCGAGGAAAAATGGATTGAAAACTGGGTCGAAGGCCACGTCGGAAACGACAAACTGAAGCAGCCCTTCCAGGACCTCATGACAGAAGTTCTCAAAATCAGGAAAGGCGAAGCCGCCGCCGGCTACAAACCCTGCGCCTGGTGCGGAGCTCTCTTCGACCAGAAGGACAAGAACCAGAAACTCTGCCCCAACTGTCAGAGAATCTTCGACAGGAATATCAAACACAGAGCCGTCCTCCTCCTCAAGAAATACCCCCACTACACCTTCCAGCAAGTCCGCTCCATCATCGGCTGCGGCTACAGCGAATACGAAGAAGCCAGAGATATCCTCATCCACAGATACAAAGAAAACATATTC
The DNA here is from genome assembly GCF_000435155.1 of Dialister sp. CAG:357. NCBI lineage: Bacteria > Bacillati > Bacillota > Negativicutes > Veillonellales > Veillonellaceae > Dialister > Dialister sp. CAG:357. The sequence goes on from NZ_FR896485.1 coordinate 29,095, forward strand.
CAGAAACACAGCGGAGCCGAAGAAAAAAGAAAACTCCTCGCCCTCCTCATCCACAAACCCATCAACGAAATCTCAGAACAGGAAGCAGAAAACATCCTCCAGCACATGCCTGAGAAAAAATGGGACTGAAAAAGGAGAATCAAGGAGCTATGACGAAATGTACAATCATCTCGTCACAGCTCCTTTTTCCATTGGGATATTTCATTAACGGATTATCTAACAAATGTATTTATTGGTTCTGTCTGAAAACCTCAAAACCTCGCTTTGCTCGAGAACTACTGTATTCCCCGGCTTCGCCGGGACCTTCTCCTTCGGAGCAAGGTTAACACCCTTAAACCTCGCTTCGCTCGAGAAAAGGAAGAAGCAACGTTTTAACGGATTTTGTCACAGCCCCTTTCAATTGTTTCACGTGAAACAATTTTTAGAAAAGAGGAAGCAAAATGTTTCACGTGAAACATTTTTGGGATGGATAAAGGGAGTAAGAAAAAGGGAAACAGCACCAGCGGCAAAAGGGGCTGTGACAAAA
>NZ_FR896486.1:0-5192 GCF_000435155.1 Dialister sp. CAG:357
CAAGGTTAACACCCTTAAACCTCACTTCGTTCGAGAAAAGAAATCTACGTCTTGGTGGATTTCTACACCCCTTTTCTTTTGCCCATATAGCCTTCAGGCATTACCAATGGTACAATGGCTTTGACTGAAAAAGGAGGAAATTATGGAAATCAAAGAAGGAATGACAGGAAAAGCGGTCCTTACGGTGGATACGCCTCATACAGCGCGCGTGATGAAGAGCGGCTCGCTCGATGTCCTCGCTACGCCGATTCTCTCGGCGCTCATGGAAGAAGCTGCCTGCGCCGCTATCGCAGAAGCTCTGGATGAAGGGATGACGACGGTCGGAGGTTCCATCTCCCTCGTCCACAAAGCCCCCACCCTTCCAGGCGACACCGTCACAGCAACGGCTGTGGTGACTGGCGTGAAGGGAAAGAAGATCACATTTACCATCCGCGCAGAAGACTCTGCCGGTGAAGTGGGCACGGCAGACCACACACGCTTCATAGTCGAAGCCGATCCTTTCATGGACAATGCAGGGAAGAGAAAGAATAAGGAATAAGGAAAGTAATGAAAAGAGCCATCTGGAATGTGGAAGCATTCGGGCTGGCTCTTTTTGTGGGGTGGGATTAAAACAGAACAACCAGCCTGACGGCTGTGGGAAAAGATTAAAACCATACAACCGCAGCTTTGCTGCGTGGAGATGAACCTCCTCAGGCGCATACGCGCCAGCTCCCCCTACGGGGCGAGCTCAAACACCCTAAGCGATGATGCTTCGCCTTCTTAGAAAATGCAACTCTTTCTCCCAGCAACAGAAAAGTGATAGGCTGGGCACTTTCCCCTCCGGGGACAGTGCGGCGATGTGAAATATAAGAAATCATTTCTGATTTGTTTTGAACTTATATACCTACGGCTGAGGAAATGCAACTCATCCCTTTACTTATTAACTTCACCTCATTCGCGCAGCTACAGATAAAAGATAAGCTGCGCACCTTCCCCAGAAGGGAAGGCTTCACAAGGAATAAAGAAAAGATTTCCAATCTGATTTGTTTTGGACCTTTCGTAATTTTATCCAAACCTTCCCTTCCAGGGCAAGGTCAAGACCGGCCTACGGCCCTTCTTTGTGATCCAGGAAGGCTAGTGTTAGCAGCGCTCCAGCAAAATCAAAAAAAGGAATGTGTCGTCCTTGCGGGTTCACATTCCTTTTTTCTTTTATATATTTTTATTCCTTATGTTATTTCTGGTCGAGGCCTTCGTGGGCGCTTTCCAGGACCCCTGTGCCGTCGAAGATGGGGATGAAGGCTTTGTCGGAGCTTTCTTTGGCCTGGACGTAGCCATCGGTGATGCCGAGGTCTTCCATGTAGCTTTCGCATTCCTCATATTCTTCGTCTGTGATTCTCCGGTTGATTTCGGGGAATTCGCTGGCTCTTCCGTATGGAATGTACTGGCGCATGAGGCTGAAGAGGACGTCGCCGGGGGCGAAGGTTTCTGCTATGTATTCCATGATGCGCTTGGTGTCTTCTACCTGGCCGGGGAGGATGAGGTGGCGGATGAGGACGCCTTTTTTGAGGATGCCGTCGGGGCCTATTTCGTAGGGGCCGGTCTGACGGAACATTTGCTCAATGGCGGCGGAGGCTTTTTCGAAGTAGTCCGGGGCGTCGCTGTAGCGTTTGGATGCTTTGCTGTCCATGTACTTGAGGTCAGGGAGCCAGCACTGGACTTTATTTCTCAGGAAAGCGACTGTGTGGACGCTTTCGTAGCCGCCGCAGTTGTAGACGACGGGGACGGGCAGCGGGTCTCTCAGGCTCTGGAATATGGCGTGTGTGTAATGGGTGGGCGTGACGAGGTCAATGTTGTGGGCGCCCTGGCGGATGAGCTCCTGATAGATTTCTTTCAGGCGGTCGACGGAGACTTCTATGCCTTTCCTCATTTCGCTGATTTCGTAGTTCTGGCAGTAGACGCAGGAGAGGTTGCATCCTGCGAAGAAGACGGTGCCGGCGCCTCTGGTTCCTGCGATGCAGGGTTCTTCCCAGTGATGGAGCGCAGCTCTGGAAATGACGGGAAGCATGCCGCTGGCGCAGTAGCCGACGGTGCCGCGGTCACTAGCCGAGCGCTTCCTTTCTATTTTGCATGCCCTTGGGCAGATGTTGCAGATACTCATTGGATTCCTTTCCGGGTTTCCCCTCATGAAAATCTCTTTTATTGTACCACAGGTGGATAGTGGGAATTTTATCCATTTCCCGCATGGTTTTCAGATTCTGTCATAGAAATTTTATATTTCTGTCGTTGCCCGCGATATAAAAAAATCATATAATATAGGGTATTCAAACGTAGTCGTTTTCCCTTATTGTGTTTTGAAAGGAGTTCATTCATGGAAAACAACGCAGGTCTCCTCGAGAGGATCTTCCATCTCAAAGACAGCGGGACCACGGCCAAAACGGAAATCATGGCCGGTATCACCACTTTTATGACGATGGCATATATTCTCGCCGTCAACCCGAGTATCATGAGCACGACGGGCATGGACAAGGCTGCTGTTTTGACGGCAACTGCCATTGCCGGCTTCATGGGTACCATGCTGATGGCAGTATTTGCCAATTATCCATTCGCGCTTGCGCCCGGCATGGGGCTGAACGCATTCTTCGCCTATACGGTCATCGGCCAGATGGGCTATTCCTGGCAGATGGCTCTGGCCGCTGTCTTCGTTGAAGGTATCATCTTCATCATTCTTTCATTGACGAGTGTCCGCGAGGCGATCTTCAATGCGATTCCGATGAATCTGAAGAGGGCAGTTTCCGCCGGCATCGGCGTCTATATCTGCTTTATCGGTCTGGCTTCGGCTCATGTCATCGTAGCTAATCCTGCGACGAAGGTTTCTCTCTTCTCGTTCAAGGGCGCTATGGCAGCCGGCACTTTCCATACGGCTGGCGTTCCGGTCGTTCTTGCAATCGTCGGTATTCTTTTCACCGCTATCCTGATTGCCAAGAAGGTCAGAGGCAATATCCTCTGGGGCATCGTCTTCACATGGGTTCTCGGCATCATCTGCGAACTGACCGGCGTTTATGTTCCGGATCCTTCCGCTGGTGCTTTCAGTACGCTGCCGGATCTGTCCAACGGTCTTGCCTCTTTCATTCCGGCAAGCATGGATCCGATTCTTTTCCAGCTTGACTTCTCCCAGCTGGCGACCTTCAATTTTGTCGTCGTCCTTCTGGCATTCCTCTTTGTTGACCTCTTTGATACGATCGGCACGCTGATCGGCGTTTCCTCCAAAGCAAACATGCTCGACAAGAACGGCAAGCTCCCGCACATTAAGGGCGCCCTGATGGCTGACGCTGTCGCTACGGCAGGCGGCGCACTGCTGGGCGTTTCCACAACAACGACTTACGTAGAATCTGCAGCAGGCGTTTCTGAAGGCGGCAGAACGGGTCTGACCGCTGTCACGGTTTCCATCCTGTTCCTGCTTTCTCTCTTCTTCTCGCCTTTCTTCATGGCTATCCCGGCATTCGCTACAGCTCCGGCTCTGGTATCTGTCGGCTTCCTGATGTTCACGGCTGTCACCGGCATCGATTTCGATGACCCGACGGAAGCATTCCCATGCTACCTGACGATCATCGCTATGCCTTTCACCTACAGCATCGCAGAAGGCATCGCTTTCGGCATCATTTCCTACACGCTGATCAATCTGCTGGCAGGAAACCGCTCGAAGGTCAGCCTGCTGATGATCATCCTGACAGTACTCTTTGTCATGAAGTATATTTTTATCTGATTAGGCACTTTTGCCATTCAAGAAGGGGCTGTGACGGAATGACTGCTCATTTTGTCACAGCCCCTTTTTCAGGAGGTCATTTTGGCTTATGCTTTGATGTTCTTTGCCATCGGCATGGAACTGACGGGAACGACGCTTCTCAAGTATTCGCAGGGGTTCACGAAGCTTCTGCCGACGATCGGCTGCCTCGTTTCCTACTTCATCTGTTTCTTCTCATTTTCCCGCGCGCTGAATGATCTGAATCTGGGCCTGGCGTATGCGACCTGGAGCGGCGTCGGCATCGTGGCGTCTGTCCTCATTTCCTGGTTCCTCTTCGGCGAGAAGCTGAACGGCTGGGGCATTTTCGCCGTCGCCATGATTATTATCGGGTGCATTATACTGAACGTGTTCGGCACTGATCACTAGAAAGGAGTCTTATGAAATCTTCGTGCAAAGTCCTCTTTTCGTTTCTTGCTTTCCTTCTTCTCTCCATCGAAGGCGCTTTTGCGGCGGCTCCGGAAATCACGGCGGATGCCGCTGTCATTTACGATCCTGCTGCCAAGGTGTTCCTGTACGAAAAGAACGGGACGAAGAAGGAATATCCGGCCAGCATGACAAAGATCATGACGGCGATTCTTTCTTTTGAAAAAGCGACGCCCTACGATACGGTCAAGGTGAGCCGGAATGCTGCTGATATCGAATCGACGGCGCTGAACGGCGGCGAATGGATTGCTCTTGGCCAGCTCCGGAATCAGATGATGCTGATCTCGGATAACGGCGCGGCAACGGCGATCGGAGAAACGATTTCCGGCAATCTCCCCCGCTTCACGGACCTCATGAATGCGAAGGCGAAGGAAATCGGCGCCACGCATACCCATTTCGTCAATGCGAACGGCATGCCCGACCCGGATCATTACTCCACGGCAGAGGACATGGCAAAGATCGCGGCGTATGCGATGAAGAATCCGAAATTCCGCCAGCTGGTAGGGACGCGCGAAAAGCAGGTCCACTACATGCGTCCGAATGAAACGGTCACCTTCGGCAATACGAATGAGCTTCTCTACTCCTATCCGGGAGCGACGGGCATCAAGACGGGATACACCAGAGCGGCTGGAGGCTGCCTTGCGGCATCTGCCATCCGTGACGGCAAGGAACTCATCGTCATCGTCATGCATTCCCAGAATACGGACACACGCTTCACCGAAGCTGCCAAGCTTCTCGACTACGGCTTCTCTCTTGAAAAAGAGGGCGCTGTGAAGACACCGGTGAAAGCACCTGGCAAGAAAGTGAAGAAAGCGGCGTAAGAAAAAAAGGGCTGTGACAAAATGGTTAATCATTTTGTTGCAGCCCTTTTTTGCTGGTATATTCGATTAGATGATTCTCCAACACATTTATATATTTGTGTTATCTGAAGACCTCAAAACCTCGCTGCGCTCGAGAACTACTTTATTCCCCGGCTTCGCCGGGACCT